>JAYUXQ010001040.1:0-7670 GCA_043752905.1 Nannocystis sp.
TCGCGGTCGTGGGCCTCGTAGACGACGCCCATGCTGCCGGCGCCGAGCTGACCCCGGATGCGAAAGCGCGTGCCGCCGAGCGGATGGGTCCCGAGGAGATTCACGACCGACAGTGGCAGCGAGGATAACGAGTTGGGCCGGCGGCGTCAGCCCTTCGGGGGGCCCTTGTAGGTCGACATGCCGTGATCGCCGAAGGGCTCGTCGCGGTCACGCACGGCCTGGCGAAAGCCTGCATCCATGGCGCGCTGGCGAAACGCGTAGCCCTCGGGGGTGTGACGCGCGATGCCGTCGAACACGGTGCCGAGGATCTGGGTCGCCTGCAGGCCCTGCGCGCCGAGCGTCTGGTTCACGAGCAGCTTCATCATCACGAGTTGATTGACGGGCATGAGGGCGATCCGCTGGAGCAGGGTCTCGAAGCGCTCGTCGAGCTGATCGGCGGGGGCGGATTCGACCGCGAGGCCCCACGCGGCGGCCTCCTTGCCCGAGAGGCAGTCGCCCGTGAACAGCAGCCGCTTGGCTCGCTCGGGGCCGATCCGGTGGGCCCACAACGCGGAGGTCGGCACGCCCCATACGCGCGCCGGTGGGTAACCGATCTTGGCGTCGTCGGCGATGACGAGCAGGTCGGAGCACAGTGCCATGTCGGTCCCGCCGGCGACACAAAAGCCATGCACCTTGCACACGACCGGCTTGTCGCTGTGAAACAGCGACATGAAGCCGCGCAGGTTGCGACTCATCATCGCGTAGTCGACCATCGGATCCCAGGTCTGTTCGGGATCGTGGTTGCGGACGAAGACCTCGGGGTCGAGCGGCGAGCCGGTCACGAACTCGGAGGGGCGCATGCCCGCGGTACTTTCGGCGCTCTCGACCAGATCGTAGCCGCCACAAAAGCCGCGACCGTTGCCCGCGAGCGCGATGACCCGCACCTGCGGATCGAGGTTGGCCTGCTCGACACACCACGCCAGCTCCTGCGGCATGTCGAGGGTGATACCGTTGCCCCGCTCGGGCCGGTTGAGCGTCACCCGGGCCACGCGCCCGTCCGCCTGATAGATCATGGTCTTCAGTGGCTGCATCGGGCGGATTGTGCCCGATGTGCACGTGCGGCGGGGGCTGTTTGTGGGCGCTGTCGGGGCGTCGTTGTGGTCGGTGATCCACCGTGTCGGGCTCGCGGCGGCGATGCGCGTGCCCGGTCGACCGGCGGCGTGAGGCGGGCTGCCAACGGGGTTGGCAGCCGCCACCGCGATCGCCAACACCGGGCACGCGTGCCGCTGAGACCGGCGATGCAAGTGCTCGTGAACACGGCATTTTGTCGATGGTCCGCGGCGCGCAAGACAGGGGGCGGAGGTCACCATGTCTGCCCGCAACCTGCTCCGCTTCGCCCCGCTCTGTGTCTCGTTCCTGATCGCCAGCTGTCTCGACCACCCGGTCAAGGGGGTCGAGTACGACAAGTTGACGGTCGACGACGAGGTGTTTCCGATCGCCGTCAACAAGGATGTCGACATCCTGTTCGTGATCGACAACTCGGGGTCGATGGCGGAGGAGCAGGCGCTGCTGTCGGCCAACTTCGCCGCGTTCATCGACGTGCTCGAGGCGGACGACGTCAAGGCGAACTATCGCATCGGCATCACGACGACCGACGCGGGTAACCCCCGCTGCCCGGGCGCGACGTACAAGCCGGAGGGCGGGCGGCTGGTGCTGTCGAGCTGCGTCGACCGGGCGGCCCAGGGGGAGTTTGCGTTCGGCGACGACGACTTCTCGTTCGCGTGCGACGACTTTTGCAGCAAGGCCGACGCGGACGTCGAGATCAAGCCGACCGCGACGGCGGTCGACGCGGAGACCAGGCCCAGGAACTGGCTCGAGAGCATCGAGGGGCAGACCAACGTGAAGGGCTTCGACTCGATGGTCGAGGCGTTCCAGTGCTACGGGCCGCAGGGGGTCGCGGGTTGCGGCTTCGAGTCGCACCTCGAGAGCATGTATTTGGCGCTGGCGTCGGCGTCGGACCAGGCGTCGGTGACCAACTACGGGTTTGTGCGCGACACGGCGATCCTGTCGGTGGTGGTGATCTCGGACGAGACGGATTGTTCGTTCAACCCGGCGACCAAGGATATCTTCACGACCAACAAGGTGTTCTGGAACGACCCTGCGAACGACCCGGCGCCGTCGTCGGCGATGTGCTGGAACGCGGGCGTGCGCTGCGAGGGGGCCGGGCCGAACTATACGGATTGCCGGGCGGAGAATTACGACACCAAGGGCAACCCGGGCGCGTCGGACGCGGACGCGGTGTTGCAGCCGATCAACAAGTACGTGAAGTTCTTGCAGAGCGTCGAGGACGCCAAGCAGGCGATCGACCCGAGCCAGGAGGTGCTGGTGTCGATGATCGCGGGCGTGCCGGTCGGCTACGAGAAGGGCGCGGCGCCGCTGGTGTACGAGGATTCGGTGGACGCGCAGTTCCAGGCGAACTTCGGGATCGGGCCCGGCTGCATTTTGCCGAGCGGAGATCCGAACATCCCCGATCAGACGGCGATCCCGCCGGTGCGCGAGCGGCAATTCGCGGAGGCCTTCGAGGTCGCCGACGAGCCGAACCTGTACTCGATCTGCCAGCCGGACTACAGCGACGCGCTCGACGCGATCGCGGAGAAGATCCGCGACCAGATCAAGCCGGCTTGCATGCCCAAGTGCGTGCTCGACACGGATGCCGGCACGCCGGTGCTCGAGCCCAATTGTCAGCTGTTCGAGGTCAAGCTCAGCGACGAGAGCCGGACCGACATCCCACGCTGTCAGGAGGTCAATGGTGAGTGGGTCGCGCCTGCCGGCGAGACGGTGTGCTTCGGCCAGCGCCTCGATCCGGACGGCACCCTGACGCCGAGCAAGCTCGACGACATGTCCAAGGATTGCACGACCGATGGGTTCAACCTGGAATTCTACCTGGTGCGCGCGAGCGCGGCGCCGGCCGGCACGACGGTCACCGCGACCTGCCAGCTGTCGGACAACAAGCCGCGCGACTGCCCGATGCTGTGAAAGCAAGTCGAGCGCGTGGAGACGCGGGACCCGACGGATGACGGTCGTCGGGTGTTCGCGTTCGTGTGGCCTGTCCTGCGGGACAGGCGAGGATTCCCTAGAACCGGACGCCGAGGCGCAGGCCGCCGACCAGGTACACCGGGAACTTGCCCGGGGCGGTCAGCAGGGCGTGGTAGCGGATCTGGAAGCCGAGGCTGAGGTGGCGGCGGACCAGCACGTCGACGGCGCCGCCGAAGTAGAGGTCGGCGATGAGGCCCTGATGGCAGGTGTTGTCGCCGCCGCAGGTGAGGCCGACGTCGCAGACGTTGTTGTCGAGGCAGGTCTCGCCGAGCTGGCCGCTGGCGACGCCGGGCGGGGTGGTGACGCGCAGGGCCCCGATGCCGCCCTCGATCAGCGGGATGAAGCGGCCGAGGTCGAGGGCGACGACGGGACCGATGCCGGCACCGAGCGCGCGGATCATGCCGGACGGGGCGACGACGCTGACGTTCATCTTGTCGTCGGCGACGCGCACGTCGTCGACCGGGTGCCATGAATAGCTGGCCTGGGCGCGCAGCCACAACCAGCGGATGACCTGGACGTCGAGCTCGCCGCCGATGCCGACGCCGTGCTGGCGCGTCGGCGTGGTGGTGGCGCCCGAGCAGTTGGCGACCGGGCGGCACAGGAAGGGCAGGCGAAACGAGGCGAACACCGGGGCGATCGTCAGCGCGACGCGACGTACGCTCGAGTAGCCGCGCCGGAGATCGGGGCTGGTGCGCAGGCTGGTCGGTCGTATTTGGTTGTTCGGCGGCCGCATGAACGGCGCGTCGTTGGGGTCGCGCGGGGGGGCCAGCGGGATCTCTCCGGCCGGTGTGGGGGGCTGTTGCGGAGGGGTCGCGCGCGGGCCGGTCTGGCGTGGGGGCGGGGTGGTTGCCGGCGAGGGTGCCGGCGAGGGTGCCGGCGAGGGTGCCGGCGAGGGTGCCGGTCGTGAGCTCGACGAGTCCGCGGGCTGCGAGGTGGCGCCGGGGGCGGGCGGGGTCGCGGGGGGCGGCGCGGGGTCGGGCGGGGTCGCGGGGTCGGGCGGGGTCGCGGGGGCGGCGAGCGCCGAGGGATGCACGGTGAGCACGGCGAGCACGGCGAGCACGGCGAGTCCGACGAGTGTCGCACGCGCGGCGGACGGCCGGCGCAGGACCGGCGGCCTGCACGGGGCTGCGGGGCTGCGGCGCGGGTGCAGCGGGCCGGACATCGGCGACAGGATACCTCAAAGCCGGGCCCGGGCGGGGCTGGTGGACAAAGCGGCGGGCGCTGTGTAGACAGGCCATCCGTGAGCGACGAACAGAGCAAGCCCGAGGCGGCCCCCGGCGAACGCATGGAGGTGTCGACCTTGAACCGCGGTCGGACCAAGAAGCGCGGCGGGGCGGAGCCGACGGAGGACGCGTTTCAGGTCGGCGTGAAGGAGGTCGGGCGCGGTGCGGCCCGGCGGGCGCGGCTGGTCGCCGTCGGTGTGGTGCTCGCGGTCGCGGCGCTGGTCGTGGTGGTGGTGTTGTATTCGCGGGGCCAGAAGTCGGCCGCGGCGGCGACCAAGCTGCTCGCCGAGGCGGCGACCTACGAGGCGCGCGCGGAGGTCGGCGACCCGGAGCTGCTGCTCGGCAAGTCGAAGCGTCGGCCGCCGGCGCCGGTGGTCAAGGACGAGGCGGAGCGCGCTGCGGCGGTCGACAAGGCGCTCGGGGAGCTGTCGGCGCAGTCCGGCGGCACCGGGGCGGCGCAGGACGGCACGCTGTTGTCGGCGGCCCGGATGATGCGCGACGGCAAGTTCCCGGAGGCGGAGGCGGCGTACCGCCAGTTCATCGACGCGGCCGGGGCCGGACACCCGCTGCGCTGGGCGGCGCGCGAGGGCCTGGGCTTCGCGCGCGAGGCCCAGAACGACCTCGACGGCGCGCTGACGGAGTTCACGACGCTGGCCGGCGAGAAGGGTGTGTTCTACCGCGACATGGGCCTGTGGCATCAGGGCCGCGTGCTCGAGCGCCAGGGCAAGACCGACGAGGCGCTGGCGATCTACCGCCAGTACATCGCCGAGTTCCCGCTCGGCGATCCGTCGATGGCGCAGGTCGAGGTCCGCAAGCGCCTCGAGGAGCTCGACCCGAGCGCCGTCGCCAGCGCCCAGCTCGAGGCGCCTGTGCAGGTGATCGACATGCCATCCGGAGCGGCGCCGTGACGGGTGCTTTGGGACATGTCTTTCGGGACAGGTTCCTCGGGACAGCGCTTGCGATCATGGCCGCAATGGCCGTGGTCACGGTCGTGGTCGCAGGCTGCGGGCGCGAGGACAGCCGGGTCACGGTGTACCCGGAGGACAGCAGCGGCGCGCGGTTGAACCTGTCGCCGACGATGATCAAGCAGATCACGCTGCCCGACAACTTCGTGCTGCGGCCCGATGAGTTCGCCGGTGTGGTCGCCGATCCGGCGCGCCAGCTGATCTACATCGGCAACCGGGCGGGCGCCCTGATGGCGCTGCGCATGGAGGACGGCTCGGTGGCGTGGGAGGTCGACTTCCCGGGCGCCATCTCGAGCGAGGGCGTGCTGGCCGAGGACGGCGCGGTGCTGCTGTTCGGCACCGACAACGGCGACCTGATCTCCTTCGACCTCGAGACCCGCAAGGCCCGCTGGACCTACGAGACGCAGGGCATGATCCGCAACTTACCCCTGGTGGTCGAGGGCGTGGTCTACATCGTCAACTCGCGCGACCAGGTGTTCGCGCTCGACCTGCGCGGCGGGACCTGGCGCTGGCAATATGACCAGCCCTATCCGACCGAATTCACGGTGCACGGCCACGCGGGGATCAGCTACCTGCCGGCGCAGCAGGCCGACGAGGCCGCCGGCACGGTGTTCACGGGCTTTAGCAATGGCAAGGTCGCGGCGATCGGGGCGACCTCGGGCGAGGCGCTGTGGCTGGCGAGCGTCGCCCCGCCCGATGGCGGTGACTTCGCGGACGCGGACGCGACCCCGCTGGTCAACGTCGAGCAGGGCTCGGTCGTGGTCGCCGGGCAGAACACCGGCGTGTACGGGCTGGCGCTCGCGGACGGCACGCAGCGGTGGTTCCATCCGGTGCGCGGCGCGGGCTCGGTGGTCCGCGGGCCGCGCGGACTGATGGCGTTCTCGTCGGCGTTGGAGGGCGTGTTCGTGCTCGAGCACGGCGGCCGGGTTCGCTGGCGCCGCCAGACCAACCCGGGCTTCGTGTCGACGCCGGTGATCGTCGGCGACATCGCGTTCGTGACCCACGCGGAGGACGGGCTGCTCGCCTACGACATCGAGACCAGCGAGTACCTCGGCGGCCTCGACATCGGCAGCGGTATGTCCGGCCCGCCGACCTACGACCCGGTGTTCGCCAGGTTCTATACGGTGTCGAACCGCGGCGCGATGGTGGTGTTCCGCATGGCCGCGAGCTGAGCGGGCTGTCTCTCGGGACAGGTCTCAGCGGGCGCGGGCGTCGAGCGAGGCGTCGAGGGCGATGCGCTGGGTCGCGGCGCCAGTGAACTCGACGACCGCCCACTCGCCCTCGACGCGCAGCTTGGCGGCCGGGTAGGCGTCGTCGACGAGCGGGGTGGTCAGGGTGCGGCGGTGCAGGCCGCCGTCGCGGGTGCGTGCGACCAGCAGGAACTGGGCGCGCGCGCCGGAGGTGCCGCTGGCGAGCAGCTGGGCGCGGGGGGCCGCCCCGGCGCCGCGCCGCCAGCCGTCGACGGTGGCGACCTGGGCCGCGGGCAGGTAGCCGGCGTGGAACTCGTCGCCGTGACGCGCGAGCACCTGGGCCCAGCGCAGGCACACGCGCTCGCCGGTGACGTCGCTGCAGCGGTCGACGTGGCCGAGCAGCCACAGGCCGCCGCTGCGGCGCGCAAAGGCGAAGCGCTCGGAGGCGGGGGGCATGCGGGCGGCCGGGGCCGCGAACAACGGGGCACGGTCGGCGAGCAGCACCGCGGGCCGCCACTTTTGATCGGGCGGGGTCAACTCGGCGGCGGTCGCTGGCCAGCGGATCGCTCGCACGCTGCCGTCGAGGTTGCGGCCGCGGATCGTCAGGGCCTGGAGCATCGCGCCGCGGGCGGTGAAGAGGGTTCCGCCGGGCACGGGCGCAGGGCCGAGCTGGAGCGGGCTGGCGGCCGGATCGAGGGTGGGGGGCGGCAGCGGCGGGCCGCCAAAGGACCAGCGCGCGACCCAGGTCATCGCCTCCTGCACGGTCGCGGCCTGACCGGCGACGGCGCTGTCGGGGGCGTTGAGCCTGTCTGTCCCGGAGGACATGTCGGAGAGCGCGAGCGCCTGCGCGTCGACGGAGCCGAGCAGCCGGGCGCCGAGCCAGTAGCCGCCAGCCGTCGAGGGCGGCGCGGCCGGGGCCGGCGGGGCAGGGGCGGGAGGCGGGCTGGCCTTTGGGTCAGGTTTTGCTTTGGGGTCGGGCTTGCTGGCCTTTGGGTCAGGTTTTGCTTTGGGGTCGAGCTTGCTGGCCTTGGGGTCAGGTTTTGCTTTGGGGTCGAGCTTCGCCGTGGGGTCGGCTTTGGCTTTCGGATCGACCCTGGCTTTGGGGTCGGCTTTGGCCCTGGGATCGGGCTTGCTGGGGTCCGTCTTGGCGGTCGGCGGGTCCGGGACGGGCTTCGTCGGCGGGTGCGTTGCTGGCGCAGTTGCGGTGGCGGTCGAGT
>JAYUXQ010001041.1:0-7662 GCA_043752905.1 Nannocystis sp.
GATGTTGGCGGGTTTCAGGTCGCGGTGGATGATGCCGGCGGCGTGGAGTGCATGGACGGCGCCGGCGACCTGGATCCCGAACGTCGCCACGTCGCGCCACGGCAGCGGCCCGCGCGCGACGTGGACGGACAGCGGCTCGCCGTCCAAGTACTCGAGCGCCGCCGAGGTCTCCGGCGACGGGCCGCTGCCCGCGGGCGCCTGGCGGTTCGACCCGCACGGCCGCGTGCAGTCGTTCACCGCGGCGGACGGCCGCCGCGTCGAGCACGTCCAACACCGCGGCCGGGCGAGAGCAACAGCCCGCGCGTCGAACAACACCCGGTCGCCAGGAGCAACAGCTCGCGGACTCGAGCAACGCCGTGGCCCGCCGATGCCGCGCGCTTCCCGGGGCCACCGCTCGACAGACCTGTTCACGCATGACACCCTCGCATCCAGTGGCGCAGTGACAGAGGAAGGGCAATGGCGAAAGAGCACGACCGAGTCGATGAGACGGCGCTGGCGAAGGAGGTCGCCGGGTACAGGCGGTACAGCACCCGAACGTCGTGGGCCTTCCTGTGGTTCGCGGCCGCGGTCCTGTACCTGATCGTCTTCCAGCGCCCGCAAAACTGGCCCGGGCCGGTGGCGGAGGGGCGAGTCGTCGCGCAGATCATCCTGTGGATCTCGGTGATCATCGCGTACGCCAGCAACGCCCGCATGGCCGAGCGCCGCGGCTTCATCCTCGGGCGGTTCGGCCGAACGCCAGCTGAATTTCTGGCGAAGCTACCGCGCGACCCGAATACGCCGGGCTAGGCGGGGTAGGCGCCGAAGATGGCGAGCGCCGCGGCTGCGGTGCGGACCACGTCGCGGTTCGGCTCGGCGGCGAGGTGCGGCGCCTGAAACAGGCGGCCCGCGCTATCCCCCCCGCCGCGCGCGCTCGCCCGGAGCAACAGCCTGAGCGCTGAGCAACACCGTGGCCGGCCCGCCGCGGACCGAGGTTCGTGCCTTTTTACATGTCCCGGAGGATAGGTCGCGCCGACACCGATCTTCCGCTTTCTCACCGAGGGCGACCGCGCCAAGCGATGGGGCTTCGAGGAGGCTGTCTCGTGTCATGAACCCGAGCCGCAGCGCGTCGGCCAATATCAGCACATTCTCCGGCACCGAGGGCGCGCGGGCCAGGTGCGCGAGCGCGGCGGCGTTGAGCCGCGCGACATCTGTGAGGTACGCGATATCGACGTGCTCGAGCATATCGCCATAGCGTCGCTCCTCGACCACGCGGACCTCCTGATGCTGGCGGTCATACTTCTCCGCGACTTCTGTAAATCGCACCGCCGCAAATCCGAGGTCACCAAAGGCCAGGTGATCGCCCCCTCTTAAAAATCTATCCGGCCGAAATACCAGCACCGGCCGCACCGCGAGCCCCTGCCGCGCCGCCACCTCGCCGACGTACCGCGCGAGCTGCCGCGACGGCGCCTCGCCGAGCGCCGACACCTGCCGCGCCTGCGCCAGCTCCTTGTCCCCGAGCGGCACCGGCAGCCCCTCCGAGAACACCCGGATCTGCGCGCGATGGTCGGCCCCACCGCGCGGGTCGCCTGGATCTCCGACGATGTCGTTGCTCAACACCCCCGAAATCTGCAACCCGGCCCGGCGCGCCGCCTCGGCGTGCCCGCGGGCCCCGAGCAGCCCCTGCTCCTCGCCTGCGGTCGCCAGAAACACCAGCGTCGCGTCGAACTCGTACCTCGCCATCACGCGCGCCAGCTCGATCACCAGCGCCGTGCCCGAGCCGTCGTCGTTGGCGCCGGGCGCGTCCGACTCGCGGTCCATCACGTCGCCGACCCGCGAGTCGTAATGTCCGACCACATAATAACGCCGCTCGCGAGCGACCGGCAGCTGCCCCGGCAGCACCGCGACCACGTTGACGACCTCGACCTCGCGATCGATGCGCTTGCCGTCCGGCGGCAGCACATGCACATCGAAGTCGACGCGCATCGCCCGGCCCTCGACGCGCCCGCTGGCCTGGGCCCCGCGCTCCATCTCCGCCCTGATCCACCGCCGCGCCGCCCCGATGCCGCGCGTCTCGCTGGTGAAGTCCGACAGCGTGTGCCGGGTCCCGAAGCCGACCAGCTGCGTCAGCGTCGCCTGCAAGTGTTGCGGACTGACCTCCGCCAGCATCGCCGCCACCTCGGGAGGCGGCGGCGTCGTCGGCACGGCGCTCACCGGCGCCGCTGCCGGCATCGGGCTCGCCACGGGCATCGGCACCGCCTGCGAACGCGGTCCACAGGCGAGTGACGCGAGGAGGGGCACGGCGAGGACCCGGCGCTGCATCCCCGCATCATGCCACGAATGCCTGTGATCCTACACGCACCGACGACCGGCGCCCCGGCGCCCGCCGACCTGTCCGACGGGTATCATCCGCCGCATGTCGCGGCTCGTCTCCCCCGTTGCGCTCGCGCTGTCCTTGCCCCTCGCTCTGGTCCCCACGCGGGCCGGCGCCGAGATCACCGACGCCGAGTTCACGCCGATCCACACCCAGCAGCTGGTCGGCCTCGACGATTTCACCTTCGACACCGACTGGTTCCCGATGGACCAGCCGCTGCAGCTGCGCCTCGTCGTCCACGGCGGCAACTCGGTCACGATCGACATGCCCGGCGACGGCCGCCACGACTGGGACGCCGGCTCGATCGCGTTCGCCGGTGACCCCGACGCCGGCAAACTCGGCGTCGACGTCGGCATCACCCTCGACGCCAGGGTCCGCTTCGACGTGCTCGGTATCCAGTGGGAGTCCGACATCATCGGCCCCTACGACTACGCCGTGATCTCGGGCGACACCTTCACGCCATACTTGCTCCCCGGCAACCCCGACCGCCCGGTCGTCATCGACGACGAGACCGACCCGGTCACCCTCGTGTCCGTCCCGATCACGCCCGACGTCGTCGTCGCCGCCGGCAACCTCGACATCGACGTCTTCGTGATCGTCGAGGCTTCGCTGGCCGGCCAGGCGATCGAGGTCACCACCGCGGAGCCGACGCCCCAGCTGGTCGTCGTCACCGCCGAGGGCGAATCTGTCCCGCTCGCCGCCGGCCCCGGCCCGACACCGGACCCGCTGGTCGTCGGTGGCACCCTCGTCTGCGCCCTCACCACCGCGCCGACGGTCGTCCTCAAGCCGACCCTCGTCATGGAGATCCTCGGAAAAAAGTTCGAGATCGCAGACATCGAGATCCCCATCGCGCTGCCCCCCTTTGACGACACCATCCGCTTCGACCCGATCATCATGAACTTCCCGCGCCCGCCCGCGGCCCCGGACGACAGCGCCACCGACAGCGCCACCGGCGACAGCCACGGCCACTCGAGCAGCGAGAGCGACACACCGACCACCTCCACGAGTGACAGCGGCCTCAGTGGCTTCAGCGGCAGTGACAGTGACAGTGACACCGCCGGCTCGAACGCCGAGGACGGCTGCGAGTGCGACCTCCGCGGGCGCGCCGCCACGCCGCTGCTCGCGCTGCTCGTCCTCGGCCTGCGTCGCCGTCGCCGATGACGTGATCACACGATGAAGCGCTGAAGCGCTGACGTGCTGACGTGCTGACCTGCTGACGTGCTGAAGTGCTCGCACACACCCGCACACGCGCTTCCGACCTCGCGCGTTCGCGCCCCGCCACGTGTGAGCGGGGCGATGCTCGTGGCGCTGGCCCGTGTGATATGAGGGTTGCCTGCCATGACTTGTGTACGCCCTGCAATCGCCATTGGACTCGCCGCGCTGCTGTGCATGCCCTCGCCGGCATACGCCTTCTCGACGCGGATCCACATCATGATCGCCAACAAGGTCCGCGAGTCGCTCGTCGACGGCGGCGACGGCAAGATCGCGCTCAAGCTGGGCGAGCACTCCGTCACGCTGACTCCGGCCGACATCGAGGCCCTCAGCGATCATCCCCTGTCCTTTCGGGCAGGCGCGGTCGGCCCCGACAACATGGTCTTCCCGGGCATGACCGACCCCTCGCACGCGATCGGCCAGCGCCCCTTCGAGCAGTGTGAGCTGCTGTACCAGGCCGCCGAGCTGCCGGAGGAGCGGGCCTACGCGCTCGGCTGCTTCTTGCACGGCTCGACCGACGCGGTCGCCCACCACTACGTCAACTATATGAGCGGCGAGACCTTCACGCTGACGCCGATCACCAGCGCCCGCGCGTCGAGCCTCGACAACGTCGTCCGCCACATCCTCGCCGAGTCGCAGATCCAGGCCGCCGCGATCGAGCAGGACCCGGGCGCCTTCACCGACAGCCGACTGCTGCATACGATCCCGATCGGCTTCGTGCTGCGCGCCTACCTCGATACGGACAGCACCCTGTGGCAGATGATGGCCGCGCATTCGAAGGCCGAGTACGACAAGGTCCTCGCCGAAAACCCCGGCGCCTCCCTGCCGACGATCGTCGCCACCATGGATGTCGCCCCCGCCGACCACCTCGTGCTCTCGCCGGTGTATCTCGCCTCCGTCGACGACCTCATCGTCAACAAGAAGCTCGAGCTGCAGGACCGCGTCGCCATGATGCAGGACTGGAACAGCCCCGAGGGCTCCGAGCTGCTCGTCATGCCCGGTGACGACGGCAAGCTCGGCACCAAGGACGACGAGACCGACTGCTCCGCCTCGTGCCCCGAGCTGTTCGCCACTTACTTCACCTTCGTCGGCCTGCTCGCCCCGCGCTACAACGCGCAGAACCAGGAGCTGCCGAGCGCCTTCGAGAAGGTCAGCGAGGAGCTGCGCAAGGAGCTGTTCCAGTTTCCCGAGGCCTACCTCGAGGTCGTCGCCGGCCTCTCCGCCAAGCTCAATGCCGCGCCGGACGGCATGAGCGGCGAGTTCGGCGTCACCAAGGAGGAGCTCAAGGTCCTGTTCAAGCCGCTCAACGACTGGGCCGACAAGCTGTCGACGATCGACTACGACACCCTCGTCTACGCGACGATCCCCGACTGGATCATCGAGCTCGACACCTTCATGCAGGCCTTCGGCGTCGACTTCGACATCGCCGCGCTCATCAAGGCCGTATTCGACCCGATCATTCAGCCGATCAAGGACGCGATCCAGCAGGCCTTCATCGACCAGGCCCAGGTCTTCATCGAGCAGCTGGTCGCCGAGATCGAGGCCAAGAAGGACGTCGTCTACAGCGAATACGACGCCCGCCTCGCCGCCGCCGCCGCCCCCAACATGCAGGGCGACATGCTCGACCATTTCTATGACAGCGGCCTATTTGCCCACAGCTTCAACATCGCCGCCACCGCGATCGCCAACCATCAGGCGGTGCTCCCGGTCGGCGACGACCCGATCGGCGTCGGCCCGACCTCCTTCGACGCCTCCTACACCCCGGCGTGGATGCAGGCCGGCGCCTGCGACTACCTGCAGCCGATCGTGTTCCCGCTCGGCATCGACGTCCGCGGCGCGCTGTCGGTCCGCACCAACACCGACGACTACCCGGCCCAGGTCGACGACGACAGCCCCATCGAGTGCCACAGCGGCTCGCTGAGCGCCTTCGCCGACATGCCCGGCATCGCCAGCTGCGCCGTCGTCAAGATCGCCGCGCTGCTCGGAGATCCGCTCGGATCCCTCAGCCGCGCCTACCCACCGAACCTGGCCGATAAGCCAGCCACGTGCATCGGCATCACCGTCCCCGGCCTGCCCGCGCCGCCGCCCGGAAGCGAGGGTACCGACACCGATACCGACGCCAGCACCGATGCCGGCACCGGCGGCGATGGCACCGGCAATGACACCGGCAATGACACCGGCAATGACACCGACGAGACCCCGACCACCGACGGCATGACCCCGACCTCGGGCCCGACCACCGCGACCGCGACCGGCACCACCGGCGAGACCGCCGGCACCGACAACGGCGACGGCGGCTGCGGCTGCAACACCAGCACGCCCGACTCCACCGGCCTCGCGCTCGGCCTGTTCGGCCTGTTCGGCCTGCGCCGGCGTCGGCGCGTTGCTCTCGCCGTCGCCGCCACGCTCGGCCTCGGCGCCTGCGGTGACAGTGGCGGCATGACCACCGACGACGCGAGCACCGGCGTCGCGACCACGACCGCGCCCGCGACCACGACCGACCCCGGTACCACCGGCGACCTCGACCCGACGACCACCGACGACTCCGCGAACGGCACGACGGCCGACGCGAGCACCACCGGCGAGGACCCGACTGGCGAGGACACCAGCACGACCGACGACCCGACCGGCGAGTCGCGCGCGGGTGAGCTGCTGTCCGCCCTCAACGGCACCGTGTGGCGCGGCGAGCAGACGCGCGGCGCCAAGACCCGCGCCTATGAGCTTCGCTTCGACACCGATTCGCTGCTGTGGTCCGAGCTGCGCAACCCGTTCGGCCCGGCCCGCAATCGCGAGATGCGCAGCTTCAAGGTCGAGGCCGACGGCCTGACCGCCCACTCGACCGTCATCCAGCCGCAGGGCTGGCCGGTCAACCCCGAGAACGGCCGCAAGGACGACTGGACGATCGAGGTGATCGACGGTAATCCGCGGACCCTGCGGACCCTGCGTGACGGCGCCACCGAGGAATTCATGGAGGGCAGCTACGACGCCCCGACCGCCGGCCTCACCGCGATCGTTCGCGTGTTCAAGGTCGGCGGCGCCGTCGACAAGGCGTTCTGCGACTCGGGCCCCAACGGCTTCGGCTACTCGACCCTCTTCGACTTCGCCCGCGGCAAGTCCGACGAGATCGTCGCCACCGACTTCGTCGCCGGCGCCAAACTGCTCAAGTGGACCGACCCGAGCAACAACAACCAGTTCTCGATCAACGACATCGACGGCTTCGACCGCCTCGGCGGCACCGAGCTCAGCGACACTTTTAACTTCTTCGTCACCTACACCGGCACGATCGCCCACCCGGGCGGCACCCTGTCGATGCGGGAGAACGACGACAGCGTCGAGGACGCCGTGTGGGCCTTCCTGGGCGACAAGGCCGGCAACGGCGGCGAGAACGACCTCTTTTTCGAGGTCCAGGGCTTCGCCTGGCCCGACGCCTCGTCCGACGAGCCCGACGCCGACTTCGGCCCCGGCGACCTCCCGATCGAGGCGATCGTCGTCCGCTGCACCGAATCCATCAAAGACGTCGACGTCGAGATCCAGCTCCCGAACAGCCAATGGACGCTCGTCGGCGACATCGCCAGCATGCCCCCGATCGACCCGAAGCTGTTCCCGCCAGCGCTTTGATCGACGAATCTGGATAGATGAAAATGCCTGCCCTCTTGACGCGGGCGGGCATCGATTATTACTATATTTGAAATAATGCGATCCCTTGCGGCCCTGCTCGCCTGCACGCTGGTGATCACGCCGGTCGATGCCCATGCGACGGGCCCGCAGCCGACCGACCACGAAGCCGCGCACCTGGTCGCCGACTGGCCACCGGATGCAGCGCGCGTCGACGCCGATCTCGAGGTCATCCTGCATACGCGCGGCACGGAGTACGCGCAGGCCCACGCCCGGCTCCTGTCGTTCATCGCCGTCGCGGTACCGGCGGCGATCCCCCTCACCACCTTCGCCAGCGTGCGAAGAAAGCACCGCCGGCCCCTACGCGCCCACGAGGTCAGCCTCGCGGGCGCCGGGTTTCGCCTGCGCTTCTGACTCGCGTCAGCGCGGCGCGCCCGGAGCGTCGGCCTCGAGCGCGTCGAGCATGTCGTCCCAGCCGTCGTCCG
>JAYUXQ010001042.1:0-3098 GCA_043752905.1 Nannocystis sp.
GGGGGCGCGCCGTGAGCCCGCTGTGGATCGTGGTCCTCGCGCTCGGGACCCTGTCCCTCGGGGCAGGTGTGGCCTGGTGGCGGGCGACCCTGCGCCGGCCCACGCACGCGGCGGTGGCCCGGCGCAGCCACGTGCTCTACGCGCTCGCAGAGGGTGACATCGACAACGTCGCCCAGGAGCTCGAGCAGATCGCCGAGGCCGAGCCGGGCGACGCGACCGTGTTCCTCGCGCTCGCGGCCCTCGACCGCCGCCGGGGCCGGCTCGAGCGCGCCAAGGCGATCCACCGCACGGTGCTCGCGGGCGCCGACTTACCCCCCGAGCTGCGCGTCGCCGGCTTCGTCGGCCTCGGCCGCGACCTGCTCGCGCAGGGCCACCATGAGGCGGCCGTCGGCGCGCTCTCGCGGGCGATCAGCCTGGCCCCGCAGTCGCTCGCCACGCTCGAGACCCTGGCCCGCGCGCTCGAGCAGGCCGGCGCCTGGGAGCGAGCCGCGGCCGCCTGGGAGCGCCATGAAAAATTGGTCCCGGCCCGCCGCCGCCGCGACAGCCGGATCGGTCGTGGCCACGCGGTCGCCGGCCAGGCCCTCGCCGCGCTCGCGGAGGGTGAGGGTCGCAAGGCCGAGCGCCTGGCCGAACGGGCGCTCGAGCTGGCCCCGGACTCCGGCCACGTGTGGACCGCCCGCGCCCGCGTGACCTCCAGCCTCGGTGACGCGGCCGCGGCCAACCTGGCCTGGCAACGCGCCTGGGAGCTGACTTCGGCGGCCGCCACGCCCTTGCTCGCCGAGGCGCTCGAGGCCGCGGCGGAGCTCGGCGCGCTGGAAGACCTGCACGAGCGCATGCTCGCCAGCCTGCGCACCAGCGACGAGGCCGCGCTGGTGGTCGCGCTCGCTCGACGCCTCGGGTCCACGCACCCCGATGCCGTCTGCGCCGCGCTCGAGCGCGTGCGTGGTCGATCTCCCGCGGCGGCCCTGACCCTGGTACGCTTGCGGCTCACCCAGGGCCAGCGCCAGCAGGCCCTCGACGCCGCGATGATGGAACCCTCGCCACCGATCGTGGTCTGTCGGGCTTGCGCCCGCGAGATGCCGCGCTTTCGCTTCCGCTGCGACGACTGTGGCGCATGGGACAGCGCCGTCACGCTCGAGGGCCACGCGCACCGGCAAGTTGGCGACCGCGAGCGGGGCGCCGCGGCGCATGGCATGCACGATCCCCGCGAGGTCCACCGCGATCCATCCCGCGAGGTTCGTGACCTCGATGCACGCGCACGGAGGGCAGAGGTATGAACCGCGAACAGTCGGCCGCGTACCCCCGGCGCCGCAGCGAGCTGCTGAGCACCACGAGCCGCTTCATGCGCCAGTGGGGCTACGCGCTGTTCATCCTGTTGATCATCCTCGTCTTTCGGGACGTGCTGATCCCCTTCATCTTCGCGTTCGCGCTCGCCTATCTGATGGCCCCGGTGATCCACCGCCTGCAGCCGCGGCTCGGCCGGGCCCTGTCGGTCATCCTCGTGTATCTGAGCCTGTTCGGCGTCATCGCGGTGTTCATGGTCGTGTTCCTGCCGGCCCTCGTGCAGGACTTCGCCCGCCTGCGCGACACGGCCCCCGCGGCGCTCGAGTACCTCGACAAGACCTATCTGCCGCAGGCCACCCAGTGGTTCGAGGAGAGCTTTAGCAGCCTCAACGCGGTCGCTCCCGAGGTCGCCCCGCCGCAACCCTCCGAGCTGTTCGCGACCCCGGGCCCCGGCAACACCTGGTCGATCAGCCTCGAGCGCGTGCACCTGTCGATGCAGGACGCCGGCAACGGGCAATGGCTGATCCACACGCCCTCGCAGCATCAGGAGCAGAACCTCACCGACACGCTGCGCAAGCTGGTGATGACCAAGGGCAGCGAGTACACCGGCCAGATCGCCGGTGTCCTGCGCGCCCTCCTCAGCGGCGTCACGACCTTCCTGACCAACCTCGTCATCACGCTGATGCTCGCGGCGTTCATCCTCATCAACCCCGGCCGGGTGATGAACTTCGCCCGCGGCCTGGTCCCGCTGCACTACCGCGAGACTTACGAGGAGCTGATGCTCCTGCTCGACGTCGGCCTCGCCGGGGTCATCCGCGGCCAGCTCCTCATCTGCCTCGTCAACGGCATTCTGACCTACGTCGGCCTGGTCATCTTCGGCATCAAGTACAGCTTCCTGCTCGCCGTGGTCGCGGCCGCCTTCAGCCTGGTCCCGATCTTCGGCACGATCATCTCGTCGATCCCGATCATCATCGTCGCGCTGGTGTCCAACGAGGAGGGCCTGTCGTTCGGCCCGCCGCTGCTGATGCTCGCGTGGATCGCCGGCATCCACCTGCTAGAGGCCAACATCTTCAACCCGAAGATCATCGGCGACGCGGCCCACATGCACCCCGTGGTCGTCATCTTCGCGTTGCTGGCGGGTGAGCACGTCTACGGGCTCACGGGGGCGCTGCTGGCCGCGCCGGTGGCGAGCATGTTGCAGACGGTGTTCCTGTTCGCGTATCGGCGATCGCGGTGGCATGCGCCCGGGAACCTGCGCGTCGAGGACCTGCCGGCGCTGCCCGCCGATCAGAGCGCGGCCTCGATGAGCGCGGCCACCCTGCGCTGACGCGGCGGCTACGGGCGTAGTCCAATGCTTCGTCGGTAGCGCTGGCACAGCGCGCTCCCGGCCTCGACCTTGCGGCACGGCAGCGGCCGATCGGCGTAGATCGTGCAGCGCACGTTTTGGCCCACGCGGCCGCGCAGGGCCAGACAGCGGCCGTCCGGGTGCAGGCGCAGGTGCGGCGTGCCCTCGTCCGAGTAGACGACCAGCCGCCGCACGAGCTCGGGCTTTCGCAGCAGCGGCGCGCGGTCGTCGACCTCGACGTAGTCCGTGAAGCCCTCCGCCCGGTTCTGCGGGGGGTTGCAGCAGCAGGCGCCGCACTGGACGCAGTTGTAGCGCGACACGGGGCGCACCATAGCCCATGGCGCCCCGGTGGCGGCCGCGCCCCGGCACTCGAGCACGCCGACCGCCACGCCGGCGACCCACGAGCCCTCGAGCGCACGCGAGCCCTCAACCTCGCCCGCGATGTCCTGCTCGACCCGGTCGCCCGCGC
>JAYUXQ010001043.1:0-7657 GCA_043752905.1 Nannocystis sp.
CCTTCTGGTTTCATCCGCACCTCGACAGCGAGAACCAGATCGAGCGTGGTCTCTACGCGCCGATCGTCGTGCGCGGCGGCGGTGCCGACGACATCGACATCGAGGTCGATGCCGAGCGCATGTTCGTGCTCGACGACGTGAAGGTCGAATCCACCGGCAAGCTCTCGGAGACGATCACGCCGCTCGACCTGATGGTCGGCCGCCTGGGCAACGTGCTCCTGGTCAACGGCCGCAAGCAGCCGCAGCTCTCGACCCGGGCCGGCGCGCGCGAACGCTGGCGCCTGCTCAACGCCGCGAACGGGACATTTTTCAATGTCACCCTGCCCGGACACAAGCTGCGGGTGATCGCGTGGGACGGCGGCCTGTTGCCCGAGCCGTACGAGACCGACACGCTGGTGATCGCCCCGGGTGAGCGCTACGAGGTGCTCGTCGACCTCGCGGGCGGCGACGGCGATACGCTGACCCTTCAAACACTGTTCTATGACCGCGGGCACGACCTGCCCGACTTCGGCCCGCGTCCGCTGCTGACCCTCGAGCTCGACGGCGCAGTCACGGGCCCGCGCCCGGCGTTGCCGACGAAGTGGGGCGATGTGAAGGCGCTGGCGGTCGACGCCAGCACGCCCGTTCGCAAGCTGCTGCTGGAAGAGGAGGAGGCCGCGACGCCGGCCGACGAGCCGCGCTTTTTCATCAACAAGGAAGCCTTCCCGGACGTGACCCCGATCTCCGTCGGCATGGACGACCTCGAGATCTGGGAGGTCACCAACGACGCGACGATGGACCACCCGTTCCACCTCCACGGGACCTTCTTTCAGGTCCTCGACCAGCCGGTGCTCGGCTGGAAGGACACCGTCAACGTGCCCCAAAAAGGGAGCGTCCGCTTCGCAGTGCGCTTCGACAACCCGGGCGCGTGGATGTTCCACTGCCACATCCTCGAGCACGCGGACCGCGGGATGATGGGCCTCCTCGACGTCAAGCATTGACCCCCACTGAACACGAGCAACCCATGCGCCATAACAACGACCCTTCGACCTCACATCGCCCTGGCCTTCGTGCCGTCCTCATCCTCGCCGGTCTACTGGCGACGGGGTGTAGCGAAGGGCACAAGGGTGACACCAGCGCCTCCAGCGGCAACGCTGAGCACGGCACGCACGAGGGCGAGAGCAGCGAGTCCACCGCAGCGACCGCGATGACCTCCGCCGCCGAGTCCAGCTCAGGTTCGACGGGGGTGACTGGCGGGGCCGTGGAGCCCCCGGCCGCGCCCACGGATCTGGTGGCCTCGCTCCTCGAGGGCGGCGTGCACAGCACGTGGAAGGATGCCTCCGACAACGAGGACAACTTCGTCCTCGAGAAGATGGCCGACGGCGCCGCCGACTACACCCTGGTCGCCGAGCTCCCGTTCGACTCGGTCACCTACCATGACATCGACGTCAAAGCCGGAACCACCTACATGTACCACGTCAAGGCAGTCAACGCTGGCGGCGAGTCCGTCTCCAACGAGGCGATCATCACTGTACCCTGATCGCCGCCCGGCGCCCCGGCTCGATGAGCTCGAGGCGCCGTCCCCTTCGTCGGCGAGTGAACCAGCGGCTGGCTACTCCATGTTGAGCTTGAGCGACGCGGTGCCCACGTTCCCGTCGATGTCGGTCGCGGTCAAGGTGACCGTATGCAGGCCGACCGTGTTGAGCGGCGCGCTGAACTCGGTGCCCGTGCCGATCTGCCCGTCGAGGTCGCTGGTCCACACCAGCGAGGCGCCGGGGATCGCACCGTCCTGGGGATCGTCGGCCAGGCCGATGAACGGGATGTCGAGGCCGACCTTGCGCGTCTCGCCGTCGCCCGGGTGGCTGATCTTCGCGACGGGGTCCTGCGGGTCGGGGTCCGGCGGCGGTGCCTCGCAGTCGACGCCGGGGTCGTCGATGCGCGGCGCACCGGCCTCGATCCACGCCTTGATCGTCGCGATCTCCTTCGCGTCCATCACCTTGCCCAGCGGCATCGCCTGGCTCGGCAGCGGCATGCCGCCGCTGTCCTGCGCGCAGAACGGGCCGCCATTGATCTTCTGAAACACGTAGCTCTGCTCCGGCTTGCACGGCACGACGTAGCGTATGCGCGGGTCGAAGGTCTCGCACTGCCAGGCGTCGAGCTGCATCAGGCGGTCATACAGCTCGATGTCCGGGCACCCCGTCGGCTTGCCCGAGTCGGGACCGGCGTAGTAGCTGGCCCCGAGCGGGGTGTCCTCGAGCGCCAGCCATCCGCGGCACTCGCTCTTCGCGTCGGCCGAGTACGCGACGCGCGAGTGACACGCGTTGTCCCCCGAGCCGCAGCTCTTATTAAAGATCGGGACGATGTCCGGCTCGAATAGCGGCATCCCGACCTCGCCGGTGTCGGTGTTCGTATCGCCGGTGCCCGTCTCGTTGCCCGTCTCCGCGGTCGTCACGCTGTCCGCCGTCGTCGAGGGCGGCGCAGTCGTGGGTCCGCCGGTCGTCGGCTCGGCGGTCGTGGTCGCCGTGCCGGGCCCCGTCGGCGAGCCGCCGGTGCCGCTGGTCTCACCGGCCGTCGCTCCCGTCGGGTCGTTGCCCGAGCTGGTGTCGCCGCCGGCAGGACAGCCGAGCACGAACAACGAGGCGAGGCCGGAGCCGAGGAACAGCAAGTTGTGGCGCATCACGGTAAGCCCTCCGACGAGTCGCGGGGTCCCGGCTCGCCGCGTGCGGGCGAAGGCGAGGCCACGTGTAGGTCGCCCATCATACCGCCCTCCGCGTGCTCGGGGATCTGACAGTGAAACATCCAGTGCCCGGGCACATCGAGCTCGACGGCGAGCTCGATCGTGCTGTGAGCGTCGATGCGGACGGTGTCCTTCCAGGCCAACCGAGGCTCGGGGACCCCGTCGCGGTCGAGGACCTGGAAGAAGAAGCCGTGCATGTGGAAGGGGTGCGCGCCGTCGTTGTCGTTTTCGACCCGCCAGACCTCGAGGTCGCCCAGAACAGCGCTCATCGGCGTGTTGAAGGGCCACACCTCGTCATTGATCATGAACAGCGGACCCCCGGGCCGCTCGAGATCCTCCTGCAGCGCGATCGTGCGAACCGGCGTGGTCGCGTCGACCTCGAGCGGCTCGATCGCTCGCGTGAAGCGGCCGGGGTCGACGACCTCGGGCGGGCTCCGGGGGTCCACGGTGACGACCTCCAGAACGTCCGCGGCGGGCACGACACTGTGCCCGCGTTCGACGACCTCGGTTCGCAGCATGAGCCGCTCGCTCGCGGTCGGCATCACGACGAGCACGTCGAGGCGCTCACCGGGGCTGAGGAGCAGCGCATCCGTCGTGTAGGGCTCGGCGAGGGCGCCACCGTCGCCGCCGATCACGGTCCATGAGACCCCCGGGAGCGTCAGCGCGAAGAAGCGGCCGTTCGCCGCGTTCACGATCCGCCAGCGCTCGGTGGCGCCACCGTCGGCGACGATGCTCGGCACCTCCTGCCCGTTCACCAGGATGACCGCGCCATGGCGGCCGAGCATGATGTCTTCCATGTCGGCCTCGAGGCGAACTTCCCCGTTGTCCGCCAGGTCGACGTCGTCGAGCACCAGCACCCGCTCCGTGGCCACGGTCGGCTCGTCGCCGCCTCGCACGAGCAGCGGCCCGTGGAGGCCGAGCTCCATCTGCTCATCGGGCTCGACGTGCGGGTGGTACCAGAACAGGCTGGCGTCCTGCGCGACGAACTCGTACGTGAAGCTCTCTCCCGGGTAGACCGCGCCCTGGACCATCGGGTTGCCGTCCATCGTCGCCGGCAGGCGCAGCCCGTGCCAGTGGATCGTCGTGGTTCGCTCCTGCATCTCGTTGGTGAAGCGAACCCGCAGCAGCGCACCCACCGGCACGGTGATCAGCGGCCCCGGCACAGACGCGGCCGAGCCCGGGCGACCGACGTCGCGGTAGGCCAGGACAGCCGTCTCGCGTCCGTCGCCGCGGTAGTCGAGCTGCGCCTCGGTCGCGGCGAGGTGCACCTCGACGACCCCGGGATCGGGATCGAGGTCGACCGCCTCGACAAGGGGAGCCAGGGCAGGCCGCAGGGGCTGCAGCGGCTCGGACGCCTCGGGCCCGCCGCATGCCGTCGCCACCACGCAGAGGGCGACCGCCCACGATGCCGGGGCATGCAGGGTCTCGGGGCGAACCAGGAGAGACGAGTGAGCGGGTGAGATCCTCCGTGCGCTCATATCCGTTCGTCATGATGCCTCAAGCGTCGCGGCTACTCCAGAAGCGCCTCGCCAGGGGTCTGTGGGGCGAACCGCGGACACGGGGCAGCCGAGCTGGCAGGGCAGCCCCGGCCCGTAGCGAAATTTCGACGACTGGACTCGTGATCTCGCGCTCGATGGCGATGCGCGGACCACCACGTCCTCTCCTCACCGGGGCGGTCACACAAATTGACGCGATCTTGATGTCTGTGCTGCCACCATCCGCGGGCCATGAGCCGCACAGTCTCCTCGTCGTCGCGCATCTGCTGGGCCCTCGGCCTACCGCTCGTCGCATTCCCGGTCCCGGCGTTCGCCAGTCCGTACGCTCGCTTCGTTCAAGAAGCGCCCGGGTCGCCCCGCGCGTCCACCGGGCCCACCTCGGTGCCCGGGCCGCCGGCCTCCGACGAGGACGCGATCCGGTCCCAGGGAATGCCGGGCGCTGACGCGGCGACGCGTGGCGACGGTGGCGCGGCGGTCGCATCGGGAGCCAGCGGCGACGCAGCTGCGAGCGCACCGGCGACCCCCCCGGGTGCGGCCGCGCCGGCCTCCAGGGACGAGGACGCGATCACGACGGTGGCGCTGCCGGGAGCCGGCTCCGCGACCCGCGGGGATGCGACCGCCGCGGTCGCCTCGGGTGCGACCGCGGACGCGCAGAAGGAGGAGTTTCACCCGTGGGAGGTCGGCGGCTTCATCGACGCCAACTACAGCTACAACAGCAATTTTCCGGACAATCACGTGAGCCGGCTGCGCTCGGCGGTGCCGCGCACGGGCGAGTTCTCGCTCAACCTGGCCGTCGCATACATCCGACGTGATGCCATCCCCGGGCAGTTCTCGCCGACCTTCGAGCTCGCGCTGCAGGCTGGCCCGGCCGCCGACGCGCTGATGTACTACGAGCCGACCCCTGGCGGCGACGCGTCGCGTTTCGCCGGCATGGAGGTCTTCAAGCACATCGGCCGCGCCAACGTCGGCTTCAAGACCAAACGTGGCACCGAGCTCAGCGTCGGCATGCACCTGTCGCCGATCGGCATCGGCATTCACTGGACGCCCTTCAACTGGAATTACACCGTGAGCTGGGAGCTCGACGGCGTGCCCTACTACCTCGCGGGTCTCAAGCTCGTGCACACGATCAACGACCGTCACGGGCTCCAGCTGTGGGTCGTCAACGGCTGGCAGACGCTGGCCGACGCCAACAAGGCGCCGAGCGTCATGCTCGGCTACACCTTCACGCCGAGCCCGCGTTTCAACCTCGCCACCTTCGCGTACGCGGGTCCCGACCAGGCCGACATTCGCCTGGCGGCCTGGCGCCTGTACTCGGACACGCAGTTCACCTACAACGTCGATCGCTTCGGCATCGGCGGTTTGTTCGACATCGGCACCGAGCGGCTGACCGACCAGCCCGGCAAGCCGGTCGCGTTGTGGACGACCGGCGCCGTGTTCACCCGCTGGCGGGTGATGGGGAAGCAACGGACGTGGGACATGGCCGCGCGTCCAGAGGCATACTGGGACCGGGACGGCCGGATCTACGGCGTGGCGAACAACTTGCTGCTCGGCGCGACCTACACCAATTCGGTGCGCTTGACCGAGAATCTGATGGTGCGCCTCGAATACCGTTATGATCGTTCGGCTCTGGCGCAGGGATATTTCTACCGCGGCCCGGCGATCCACGACGACGACCCGAAGTTCGCACGTAACCAGCATGCGGTGTATTTCGCGGTCGCAGGGGTGTTCGCCCACCGCTTCGGCCAGGCCCGCAAGTGAGGCCCGTGAATCTCCGGCTCAGCGCGCCGGCTCGTCGCGCAGCCGGTACCCCACGCCGGCCTCGGTGGCCAGCCAGCGCGGGCGGGCCGGGTCTTCCTCGAGCTTTTGGCGCAGCTGGCCCATGTATACGCGCAAATAATGGGTCTGCTGCGCGCCCGGTCCCCACACCTCGCGCAGGAGCTGGCGGTGCGTGACGACCTTGCCGGCGTTGTGGATCAGCGTGACCAGCAGCTTGTACTCGTGCGGGGTCAGGTGCACCTCTTTCTCATCGCGGTGAACCGTGCGCCGCGTCAGATCCACGCGCACATCGCCGAAAGTATGTGCTGATCCCGGGGTGACCTGAACGCCGCGGGCTGCGTGGCGCAACGCGACGCGCAGGCGCGCCAGCAGCTCGGCGGAGCCGAACGGCTTGATGAGATAATCGTCGGCGCCGGCGTCCAGGGCCTCGACCTTGTCCTGCTCGCGACCGCGCGCCGAGATCACGATGATCGGCACCTGCGACCACGCGCGCAGCTGACGGGTGACCTCGACGCCGTCGCCGTCGGGCAGGCCGAGGTCGAGCAGGACGATGTCGGGGTTGTGTGACTGCGCCAACGCGACACCTTCCCGCGCCGTCTCGGCCTCGACGACGCGATAGCCGTGGTTCCGCAGCAACGGGCGGAGGAAGCGGCGCAGCTGCGGCTCGTCCTCGACCAGCAAGATCAGCAGGCTGCGTTCGGTCATTCCGGCTCGTCCTCGGCGGGCACCGGAGGCGCGGCCCCGCCGATCGGGAGGGTCACACGGAACGCAGCGCCGCCGCCAGGTCGCGGGCCGGCGGAGATGGTCCCGCCGTGCGCCTGCGCGACGGCGCGGCAGATCGCCAGGCCGAGCCCGACGCCCTGCGTGCCGGGCGGGCCCCCGGCGCGCACGAACTTGTCGAAGATCCGCGGCAACACTTCGTCGGCGATCCCCACCCCGCGGTCGAGGACTTCGAGGACGATCGCGTCGCCCTCACGCGTCACCTGGATCGTCAGCGATGTGCCGGGCGGCGTGTACTTCACCGCGTTCTCGACCAGGTTCATGAGCAGCTGCTCCATCAGCACCGCATCGAGCGCGACGAGCGGCAGGTTCGGTGCGATCTGGACGGTCACGTCCCGACCCCCGAGCTGCCCCTCGAGCCGCCCGAGGGCCGCGCCGATCGGCTCGTCGATCGGGGTCCAGTCGCGGTGGAGCGCGAGCTCGCCGGATTCGAGGCGAGACATGTCGAGCAAGCTTCGCCTCCAACACCAACTGGCAGGCGTACAGCGGCGAGACCACGCTCGGCTACGCGGTCCAGATGCTCGGCCTGACGGTGCAGAATTTCGTGTCCGCCGCGACCGGCATCGCCGTCCTGGCGGCGCTGATCCGCGGCATCGTGCGTCGGCAGAGCCCGGGCATCGGCAACTTCTGGGCCGACCTGACCCGCTCCACGCTCTACATCCTCGTGCCGCTGTCGCTCGTGCTGGCGCTGCTCCTGGTCGGCCAGGGCGCGGCCTCGCAGGTGGCGGACGCGGGCCATGAATCGGCCGAGGGGGACGCTCAGACCGATCAACGCCGCCATGGACGCAAGCGGCCGGTCAACGGCCGCGGACCTTGAGTCGGAAAGATCCTGCGGGGTAGGTCTCCGGGAATTTGACGGAACCAATGGCCCGAGCAAAACAGCTCTCCG
>JAYUXQ010001044.1:0-7647 GCA_043752905.1 Nannocystis sp.
GCGCAGCAAGATGTTGGGGCCCGAGCCGAGCACGTGGATGTGCTTGGAGAACGGGAGATAGTTGAGGAACGCCAGCACGATCCCCATGTGGACCCACCAGAACACCTCGACGCTGTAGTGCGCGATGTTCTGGT
Source organism: Nannocystis sp. (assembly GCA_043752905.1). Classification (GTDB taxonomy): domain Bacteria; phylum Myxococcota_A; class Polyangia; order Nannocystales; family Nannocystaceae; genus Nannocystis. The sequence continues at coordinate 135 of JAYUXQ010001044.1, forward strand.
CGACGTGCACCGATACCGAGCTGCCGTTGAAGTCGTAGAGCCCGAGCCAATCGCCGATGCGGCCCGACACCGGGCTACCGGGCTGATACGCCCCGGCAGCGGCGATCTCGAAGGCGTGCATGCCAAAGTGGCTGATCACCAGCATCATGATCGCGCCGAGGATCAGCATGGCATCGAGGCTCAGCGGCACGAAGGCCGGGCGCCGAAAGCGACGCACGAACGCGTAGGTCAGCGCCGCGAGGACCACGAGGTTGGCCCAGTCGACGACCGCCATGATCCATCCATACGCCGTGGCGCCGACGAGCACGCCGAGGTTGAACCAGCTGCCCAGCAGACCGCCGAGACCGAGGTCGATCGTGGCGATCGTCAGGACCAAAAAGCCCCAGTAGATCGGCAGGTGGTGCCAGCTGCGACGCTCCTCGACGACCTTGCCCTGACCGAAGAAGAACGCCATCAGGCTGGCGATCCGCTCGGCCCAGGTCTCCTTGAGATCCGCCGGGCGACCGAGCTTGATGATCCGCACCATGTGCGTCATCGTGACGGTGAAGAGCCCGAGCGCGAACGCGACGACGATGGCGAAGGCGATCTGTTTGTACATGGCGACTGCCGCCTGCATAGCACAGGAGCGCCAGTCCGCGCTCGCGGCCGTGAGCCGTCCGACTGCGCGTCACAGGCCTGCCAGGGCCCGCCCGGGACAGATTCGGCCCCGGGAAGCGCCCGTGCGCTTGCTCCGCGTCCTCGGCTTGATCGGCTTCATTCGCTTGCTCGGCCTGATCGTGATCAACGGGTGAAGTCGGCGCCACCCAGCCAGGCGCCGCCGCGAATGCGAACCTGCGGCTCGTCGGCGCTGTCACGGGCGACCACGCGACCCAGCGGGATCGCCTCCTCGCCGACGCGCCGCAGCGTCGACTGTACGAGCGCCTCCTGCTCGGGGTCGACGTACAGGATCATGCCGAGGCCGCCGTTGAAGGTCCGCAACAGCTCCCGCGCCGGCACGCCCTGGGCGGCGATCGCCGCCAGCACGGGCGGGCAGGGCACCCCCGACAGGTCGATCGTCAGCGCCAGCGAATTCGCCAGCGCCCGTTGCGGGTTCTCGAGCAGGCCGCCGCCGGTGATGTGGGCGGCGCCGTGCAATGGCGCGTCGGCGAGGCGGCGCAGCGGGCCTATCGCGTACTCGTAGATCCGCGTCGGGATCAGCAGCGACTCGCCGACGCTGCGGCCAGTCGGATCGCCGGGCAGCGGGTCGTGCAACGTCAGCCCGGCGTGCGCCGGGTCGAGCAGGGCCTTGCGCGCCAGGCTGTAGCCGTTGCTGTGCAGGCCGGTCGACCGCAGGCCGAGCACCAGGTCGCCGGCCCGCACGCGCGTCGGTCCCAGGAGCTTGGCGCGGTCGACCACGCCGACCGCGAACGCGGCGAGGTCGTAGTGACCGGGCGCGTACAGGCCGGGCAGCTCGGCCGTCTCGCCGCCGAGCAGCGCGCAGCCGGACTGCCGACAACCGTCGACCACCCCGCGCACGACCGACTCGACGAAGTCGGGCGACAGCACCCCGCAGGCGATGTAGTCGAGCAGGAACAGCGGCTGCGCGCCGGTGACCAGCAGGTCGTTGACGCTCATCGCCACGAGGTCGATGCCGACGGTGTCGTGACGATCCATGGCGATCGCCACCAACAACTTCGTGCCGACGCCATCGGTGCACGACACCAGCACGGGATCGGCCATGCCGGTCGGCAGCCCCATCATGCCGGCGAAGCCGCCGATGTCGTCGATCTGCTCCGGCCGCCGCGTACTGCTGACGAGCGCCTTGATCCGCCGCACGGCCTCGTTGCCGGCGTCGATGTCGACCCCCGCGCTCGCATAGGTCAGGTGTTGCCCGTGCGTGCGTGCAGTCGCTTGCACGCGAGAGGTATTCCCCTGCGTATCGTCGATCGCAGCGCTCACGCGCGACTCGTCGGACGCCGCGCAAACAGCAGCGCCGGGCGCTCCCTCGTCGCGCGGCGCGGCGCCGGTGGTCCCGATGGGATCGATCATGTCGGCGGTGGTCTCGGTCGGCGGCTTCGGAGCGGGCACGGCCACACGACTATCAGGGTGAAGGCGCGGGGACAACCGGCCTTGCCAAGCGTGCGGGTGGCGGCCATGATGCGCCCCGGCAGGGCCCCCGGGGCCGCAAAAGGCAGGAGCGAGCGATGGCGTGGTGGCGACGCAAGAAACAGCCGCTGGCGGGGCCCAGCGACGGCAAGGTCTCGGTCCCGCGGGGCCTGTGGACCAAGTGCGACGGTTGCGGTGAGATCACCTTCACGGCGGAGTTCGTCCAGAACCTGCGCGTGTGTCCGGTGTGCAATCACCACCATGTGATGCCGACCCGCGAGCGCGTCGCGGCGATGCTCGACCCCGGCACCTGGCAAGCGATGGACCTCGAGCTGCGATCCGGCGATCCGCTGCGCTTCCACGATCAGGCGCCCTACCGTGATCGCATCAGCAAGGCCGAGCACAGCGCCGGCCCCGGGGATGCATTCACCTCCGGCCTCGGTCGCATCGACGGCGTGCCCGCGAGCGTCGGCTTCTTCGTGTTCGAGTTCATGGGCGGATCCATGGGCTCGGTCGTCGGCGAGAAGGTCACCCGCGTGTTCGAGCGGGCCCTCGAGCACAAGATCCCCGCGGTCGTGTTCTCGGCCTCGGGTGGCGCACGCATGCAGGAGGGCATCCTCTCGCTCATGCAGATGGCCAAGACCTCGGGCGCCCGCGGGCGCCTGCGCGAGGCCGGCATCCCGTACATTTCGGTGTGCCTGCACCCGACCACCGGCGGCGTCGCGGCCAGCTTCGCCATGCTCGGCGACCTCATCGTCGCCGAGCCGCTCGCGCTCGTCGGCTTCGCCGGCCCGCGCGTGGTCCAGCAGACGATCGGCCAGGAGTTGCCCGCCGGCTTCCAGCGCGCCGAGTTCCTGCTCGAGCATGGCATGATCGACCGCATCATCAGTCGTCAAGAGATGCGCGAGCAGCTCGGCCTCATGTTGCGCCTGCTCGGCGCCGCCAGCACCCAGCCGACGACGCGACCCGGCACCCGCGCCCCCGAACCCGTCGAGTCGACAGTCCCGGCAGTCCCGGCAGTCCCGGCAGTGCCATCCGTGCCATCCGTGCCATCCGTGCCATCTGTGCTATCTGTCCCATTCACCACGGACGCGCTCGTGCCCGCGGAGTGACGCTGTAGAGATGCCGGCTGCGTGGCAAGAGGCGCTGTTCCAGCGGCGCTACCTCGGGGTCCAGCTCGGCCTCGAGGCCGTGCGCGCGGCCCACTTCGCGCTCGGCTCACCGGGCAGCAACATCCCGGCGATCCACGTGCTCGGCACCAACGGCAAGGGCTCGACAGCGGCGATGTGTGCCCACGCGCTGCGCCACGGTCGCAAGGTCGGCCTCTACACCAGCCCGCACCTGCACCGCATCGGCGAGCGTGTGCGCGTCGACGGGGTGGCGATCGCCGACGACGAGGTCCAGGTCCTCGTCGACCGCGTGCTCGCGGTCGACGACGGCCGCTTACCGCGACCGCTGACCTTCTTCGAGATCCTCACCCTCGCCGCGCTGCTGCACTTCGAGGCGGTCGGCGTCGATGTCATGGTGCTCGAGGCCGGGCTCGGCGGACGCCTCGACGCCACCCGCGTCGCGCGCTTCGCGGTCACGCTCTTCGCCCCGATCGACCTCGATCACACCGCCTACCTCGGCCCCGACGTCACCGCGATCGCCGGCGAGAAGGCAGCCGTGATGGAGGACGGCGCCCCGGCCTTCAGCGCCCCGCAGCAGCCAGAGGCCGGTGCCGTGTTGCAGGTGTTAGCGATGCGCTTCGGCGTCACGCTGCGCTTCGTCGAGCCGCTCGCGCACCCGCCCCGGGGCCTTCCAGGCGAGCACCAGCGCAGCAACGCCGCGCTCGCCCTCGCCGGCGCGCGGGTGATCGACAGCACTGTGACCGCCGCCGACCTCGACGACGTGCGCTGGCCCGGTCGCCTCGAGCGCGTGCCGCTCGGCGCCGGGCACCTGCTCCTCGACGTCGCCCACAACCCCCACGGCGTCGCGGCGCTGGTCGAGCACCTGGGGGCGCACCCGGCCCGCCGGGCAGTGCTGTTCGGTTGCCTCGCCGACAAGGACGCCCCGTCGATGCTGCGCGAGCTGACCACCCTCGACACCCCGCTGTGGCTGACCACGCCCCCCGGTGGTGGCCACGTCCTCGACACTCCGCCCGGCGCGCGCAGCTTCCCCGACCCCGACGACCCCACGTTGCGCGTCGCGATCGACGAGCTGCTCGCCAGCGGCGGCGAGCTGGTGGTCTGCGGATCGCACCACCTGGTCGGCCATCTGCGCGCCGCGCTGCTCGGCGCCGACACGGACGCTCGCTGGCTCTCGGACCCGCTGACCCGCGCTCAGTAAGCAGCGGGTGGCTCGGCCACGAAGGCCGACCCGTTCCACCAGTGATACACGCGGGTGATCGCGCCAGGCGCGACCGTGTACAGCGAGAAGGCCCCTTGCCTCCCTGTCTCTTGCGACAGGTAGGTCCCGCTGCCGACCCCGTGCACCGGCACCGGCTTGCCCGGACCCGGCAGTGTGCCCTCGATCCGTCGGTGCTCGTGTCCATGCAGGATCAACTCGGCCCCGTTCGCCGCGATCACTTTAGAAAATGCATCGAGGTCGAGCAGCCCGTGACGCGGCTTGGCGACCCCCGGCAACACGGGATGGTGGATCAACACCACCCGCGCGAGCCCCTCCGAGCCGGCGCGCTCGAGCATCCCCGACAGTCTCTGCAGCTGCTCGCCGCCGACGCGACCGACGGCGACCAGCGGAAGCGAGGGGATCGCCGTCGACACGCCGATCAGCGCGACATCCCCGAAGCGCTGCATGAACGGATAGTCGGCGCCGTCGCGCTCGCCGACCATGAACTCGCCGAGGAACGCCTCGAAGCGGCGGTTACGCACCGATCCGCGGGTGTAGGTGTCGTGGTTGCCCGGGACGACCGTCACCGGCACGCCCGCGTCGGTCAGCTTTTGTTTCACCAGCGCGAACTCGGGTGCGAGCGCGAGGTTGGTGACATCGCCGGTGATCACGAGGCGGTCGACCGCGAACTCGTGCGCGTGCATGACGATGCGGTCGAACAGACCGCCGCTGTGCTTGCGCCCGCGGGACATCAACAAGTTGACGCCGCCGGTCAGGCGCTTGTTGATGAACTGCCACGCGCTCGAGCCCGCCAGGTCGAGCAGATGGATGTCCGAGCAGTGAATGAAGCGCAGCGGCATGAACTGCTCCCGACCTCTACAGGTGATGGATCCCGCACTCGGTCTTGGCCTGGCCGACCCAGCGACCGCTGCGCTCCTCGCCCTCGACGCCGCCGGGCCTCGTGCATGGCTCGCAGCCGATGCTCGCGTAGCCCTCGTCGAGCAGGCGGTTGTAGGGCAGGGCGTGGTCGAAGATGTACTGCCACGTGTCGCTGCGGCTCCAGCGGGCCATCGGCGCCACCTTGACGACCCGCGAGCCGTCCGGGCGCTCGGCCGTACCGACGACCGGCGTGTGCGCCCGGGTCGTGCTCTGGTCCCTGCGCACCGCGGTGACCCAGACATCGACGAGGGTGAGGATCCGCCGCATCGGCTCGACCTTTCGCATTTCGCAGCAGGCGTCCGGGTCGCGCGCGAACAGGTCCGGCCCGTGGCGCTCTGCCTGCGTGCGGATCGAGATCAGCGGCTCGACCACGCGGATGTCCGCCCCCATCGCCCGGTACGCCTCGCGCAGCGCCACCGACTCGGCGAACAGATACCCGGTGTCGATCGTGTAGACCGGCACCGTCGGTGCCAGCCGCCGGGCGAGGTGGATCAGCACGCAACCCTCGGCGCCGAACGCGGAGCTGAGGCCGATCCGCAGGCCCTCGAAGCGCTCGAAGGTCCAGGCGAGGATCTCCTCGGCGCGGGCGCCCTCCAGCCGCTCGCTGGCCTGCGCCAGCTCGTCCGGGTCCAGCTCCACGCCCGCCGCTGCCGGTACCCCGTTCACCGGGAGTTTGTAGCAGTCTTCCCGCCCCGGCGCACCACGGCTACAGTCACGCCCATGTCCAGCTTGCTCGAGAATGGGCGCACGCACGACTGCGGCAGCCTGCGCCACGCCGACGTCGGCGCCTCCGTCGTCCTGTTCGGATGGGTGCATCGTCGCCGCGACCTCGGCGCCTTCATCTTCGTCACCCTGCGCGACCGCTTCGGTATCACTCAGATCGTCTTCGATCCCGAGCTCGCTGCCAGCGCGCACGCCGCTGCCCAGGACCTGCGCGGCGAGTTCTGCGTGGCGATCGAGGGCACCGTCGTGTCGCGCGGCGACAACAAGAACCCGGCGATGCCGACCGGCGAGATCGAGGTCCAGGCGCGCACGCTCGAGGTCTTCTCGAGCGCCGACACCCTGCCGTTCAACGTCGCCGACGACGCCGACCTCGAGGCCAGCGAGGGCAACCGCCTCAAGTATCGCTACCTCGACCTGCGCCGGCCCTCGCTGCAAAAGAACTTCGTGCTGCGCTCGCGCCTCGCCACGCTGACGCGCATGACGCTGGCCGAGGCCGGCTTCCTCGAGCTCGAGACGCCGTACATGGTGAAGTACACCCCGGGCGGCGCGCGCAACTTCCTGGTCCCGAGCCGCCTCAACCCCGGCCAGTTCTACGCGCTCGCCGAGTCGCCGCAGATCTTCAAGCAGCTGTTCATGGTCGCCGGCATGGACAAGTATTTCCAGATCTGCCGCTGCTTTCGCGACGAGGACCTGCGCAACGATCGTCAGCCCGAGTTCACCCAGATCGACGTCGAGATCAGCTACGCCACGCCCGATCGCGTGCAGGCGCCGATCGAGGCGCTCATGCGCCGCGCGTGGCACGACATCCTCGATGTCACGCTGCCCGAAAAATTCCTGCGCATGACCTGGGCCGAGGCGATGGCCCGCTACGGCAGCGACAAGCCCGACCTGCGCTTCGGCCTCGAATTCGTCGACATCAAGGCAACCGTCGCCGACTCCGGCTTTCGCGTGTTCACCGGCGCCGAGCACGTCAAGGGCCTGTGCGTCGACCCCGAGCACGCCGACAGCTTCACGCGCGGGCGCCTCGATAAATTGACCGCGCTGGTCAAGAAGCGCGAGTCCGGCGGCGCCAAGGGCCTCGCGTGGGCGCGCGTGCAAGCGGACGGCGGCTGGGACTCGCCGCTGACCAAGAACCTCGACGCCGCCACCATCACCGCGGTCAACGAGCGCATGGGCGCGAGGCCTGGCTCGGTGATCTTGATCGTCGCCGACAACTTCCACGTCACGCACCAGGCGCTCAACGCACTGCGCCTGGAGCTGCGCGACAGCCTCGGCCTGGTCGAGAAGGCCGGCAAGGCGCCCTGGCAGTTCCTCTGGGTCACCGACTTTCCGCTGTTTGAAAAGACCGAAAAGGGCTGGGTCAGCTCGCATCACCCGTTCACCTCGCCGCGGGCGGATCACGTCGCGTTGCTCGACACCGACCCCGCGCAGGTGCTCG
>JAYUXQ010001045.1:0-18788 GCA_043752905.1 Nannocystis sp.
CGCCCGCGAGGATCAGCTCGACGATCACCAGCAACATGTACAGCCACTGACTCGGGTCGCGCCGCCGGACCAGACGCAGGGCGGTCAGGCTCAGGAGGATCGCCGCGAAGACCAGCAGGTTCTCGTAGAGCGCCACCTTATGCCTGCGTCACCGTCTCGAGGTGGCCGATCCGGCGAAACTTCGCGTAACGCAGGTCGCGGCGGGCCTCTGGCGTCAGCGCGCGCAGGTCGGCGAAGTGCCGGCGCAGCGACGACTGCATCGCCTGCGCCGTGACCGTGAGCCCGCGATGGGCCCCGCCTGCCGACTCCGGGATGATCTCGTCGCACACGCCGAGGCCGACGAGGTCCGTCGCCGTCATGCGCAGCTGCTCGGCCGCGATGCGCTCGGCGTCGGCGTCTTTCCACAGGATCGACGCGCAGCCGCGCGGCGAGATCACCGAGTACACCGAGTGCTCGAGCATCAAGATCCTGTCCGTCACGCCGATCGCCAGCGCCCCGCCCGAGCCGCCCTCGCCGATGACCACCGAGATCGTCGGCACCCGCAGCCCGGCCATCAGCTCGAGGCACGACGCGATCGCCTCGGCCTGGCCGCGCTCCTCGGCGTCGATGCCCGGGTACGCCCCCGCCGTGTCGATGAAGCACAGCACCGGCATGTCGAACTGCTCCGCCATCCGCATCAGCCGCTGGGCCTTGCGATAGCCCTCCGGGCGTGCCATCCCGAAGTTGCGGTGCAGGTTCTCCTTGGTGTTGCGGCCCTTTTGTTGGCCCATCACCACCAGCGGCGCGCCCTCGAAGCGGGCCAGCCCGGCGACGATCGCCGGGTCGTCCCCGAAGGTCCGATCGCCGCGCAGCTCGACGAAGTCGGTCAATAGTTCGCCGATATAGTCGAGCGTGTACGGCCGGTCCGGGTGCTTGGCCAGCTGCAGCTGCTCCCACGGCGTCAGCGCGGCGAAGCGCTCCTTTTGCAGCGCCGCCGCCTTCTCCTCGAGCCTGGCGATCTCGCTGGCCATGTCGTTGCTGCCGCCCGCTCCCGTGGCGCCGGACGACAGGTTCTTGAGCTCACGGATCTTGCTCTCGAGCTCCACGATAGGTCGCTCGAATTCCAGCACCTTGCCACTCATGTCTTCGCCCCTCCGCCCGTGTTGAAGAGAAACCGCTGCACCCCCGGCAGCCACGAGGCTGTCTCTTCGGCCAGGTCCACCGCCGGCTCCCACAGCGGCGCGGTGACCGGGATCCGCAGCGCACACGGCAACTGCGTCTTAAAATAGGTCCGTTGCCGGCGCGCGTAGTGCCGGGTCGCCAGCTTGATCGCCGCGACCGCGTCGGCGAGGCTCAGGTGCCCCGCGAGGTGATCGAGGAGCTGGCGATAACCGAGGCTGCGCATGGACTTGTGGCGCGCATCATACCCAGCCTTTCGCAGCATCTCCACCTCGGCGACCAGGCCCGCGCGCATCATCGCGTCGCAGCGGGCATCGATCGCGCGATCGAGGGGCACGGCCTCCGGTTCCAGCACGACGAGCGCCAGCGCCAGCCGCGGCCGTGGCGGGTCGGCCGCCCGCAGCGCGCTGACCGGGCCGCTGTGCGCCTCGCACAGCCACAACGCTCGCAGGGCGCGAACGACGTTGCGCGGGTGGATCTTCTTCGCCGTGTCCGGGTCCGCCTGCGACAGCGCCACGTGCACGCAGCCCGGCGCCTCGCGCTCGCGTGCCTCCCAGCTCCCCGTGAAGGCCGCACGCGCCGCGTCATCGGCGTCCGCGCTCCCGTCCCCGCTGTTCGTCCACGCAGTCCCGCGCAGATAAAAACCGGTGCCTCCGGCGAACAGCGCCGGCCCTTCGCCGACCTCGGCGAGCGCCGCCGCGGCGTAGTCTCCCGCGCTAAAGTCCGCGTCGGGGTCGACGAGGTCGACCAGTCGGTGCGGCGTCCGGGCCTGCAATGCCGCGTCCGGCTTGGCGCTGCCGATGTCGAGGCCGCGATACACCTGCACCGAGTCGCAGCACAGCACCGGCAACGCCAGCCGCTTCGCCAGCCACGACCCGAGCCGTGACTTTCCGGACGCCGTCGGCCCGACGATCGCCAGCACCCGCGGCAAGCCCTCCTCGACCTCCATTCCCCGCCCCGTCACGCCGCACTCATACCGCAGCTCCGTCGTCGTGTCCGAGAGCGATCGCCATGCGCGGCACGCCTGCGGTCTCGCCGAGCAGCGCCGCCGGGGTCCAGCGCCGCAGCCCCGGCACCTCTGCCAGCGTCGCGCCCGCGTCGAGCAGCTCGGCCAGCCAGCGCCGGGCCAGCCGCGGCGCAGGGTCGGCCCCACGGGTCGCAGCGATCGCGCCGAGCAGCCCCCGTTCGACGGCCGACGCGTCGCTCTCTCGCGTGCGCATGCGCAGCCACGGCACAATGCGCGCGATGAGGTCGGCGACATCCGCGTCGTCGACACAGTGCCGCAGGTGCGCCGGCACCCCGCGCACCACCACCGCGTCGTCGCCGAACCCGTCGAGGTCGATGCCGAGCGCGAGCAGCTCGGCGCGCGCCGAGAGGATCAACGCCACCTCCTCGACCGGCCGCCGCACCACCGCGGGCGCGAGCAGCCCCTGCACCGCGACCACCCGTTTGCCGATCAGGTCGCGTTGCAGCCGCAGATACACGAGGTGCGACCGCAGCCGCCGCAGGTCGACCGCGAGCAACGCGTCGCGCTCGGCGAACACCGCCACCGGCCCCGGCAGACAGGTCAACAGCTGCGGTAGTGCGTCGCGCGGCGTCGCCGTCCCGGCGCGATCGCCCGCCGGCGCATCTTCCATGTCCTCCGGGACAGGTGCGCCGATCTGGTCGGGCGAGAACAGGGCCGGCGGCCCGTGCCCGCTGGTGCGCAACGCCATCAGCTCGCGCGAGTCACCGCGCCCGGCCGCGCGCTCGTCCTCGTGCCGGGGCTGTTGCAGCATCGGCGGCTCGCTCGCCGGCCGCAGCGCCGCCGCCTCGGCCATCACCCCGCGCTTGTGCTGACCATAATCCGGCCCGAGCGCCCGCGTGCTCAGGCGATACCCGCCCCGGTCCCGACCTGTCCCCATGGACAGCGCCGGATCCTCGCCACCCGGACCCGCCAGCGCCGCCGGCGAAGCACCTGTCCCCTCGGCCATCCACGCCGCCCGCTCCGCCGCGCTCGCCCCCCCGGGCAGCCCCGTCGCGTCCCCCGGGCCCCCCGCGTCTGTCCCTTCGGACATCTTGCGGCCACGCCCCGCGGTCCCCGCCCCGTCGACCGTACCCCGCTCGCCGCGCTCGCCATCAGGCCGCGCCTCATCCCCCCGCGGACCTGTCCCCGCGGCCAGCTTCTCCCGGCGCGCAGCCAGCTCCCCCGTGGTCGGCCCGATCAACCGCGGCGGCGGCGACGGTCGCACACCCACATCCTCGTCTTCATCGTCCTCGTCCTCGTCCCGCGACCCGCGCGAGCGATCGACGTCGCTCCGCTCCCGCTTCACGGGGGTGGCCATCTCCGCGAACGGCCGCGGCGCCTCGCCGCCACGCATCACTGGCTCCGCCACCGGCTCCGCCTGGACGATCACCCCGGCCCACGGCGCCGCGCTCATCGCAGCCGCGAGCACCCGCCGCACGGCGGCATACACCCGCTGCGGGTCACTGAAGCGGATCTCCGACTTTTGCGGATGCACGTTGACATCGACGCTCGCGCGCGGCGGGTCGACGATCACGCACGCGCTCGCCTCGCCCGACAGCCCGTACGCCTGCGCGACGATCTGCGCCAGGCTCCGCTCGCGGACCACCCGCTTGCGCACCACCAGATACGGCCCGCCCCGCCCGCGTCCGGCGGCGTCCGGCGCGGGCAGCCACACCTGCACGCGTGTGTCGTCCTCCTCGCCGGAGAACCCGAACAGCGGCCCGGCAACCCGGCGCCCGAGCACCTGCGCGACCCGCTGATCGAGGGTGCCGCGCGACAGGTTGAGCAGCTCGCGCTTGCCGTGGCGCAGCGTCACGTGCACCTCCGGGTGCACGATCGCCAGGCGAAGCAAGATCTCGCTGCACTGACCGACCTCGGTCGCCTCGGCGCGCATGAACTTGCGACGCGCCGGCAGGTTCGCGAACAGCCCGCGCACCTCGACCTGCGTACCCACGGGCAGCCCCGCGGGCACCATCCGCGGCGGCTCGCCCGGCCGCGCGTGCAGATGGTTCCCGACCGCGGCCCCCTGTTGCCGGCTGCGCAGGTCGAGCCGTGCGACCGCCGCGATGCTCGCCAGCGCCTCGCCACGAAAGCCCAGCGTACCGATGTCCGTCAGCTCGCTCGGGTCCTTGAGTTTGCTGGTCGCGTGGCGCGTGACCGCCAGCAGCAGGTCGTCCGGGTGGATCCCCCGCCCGTTGTCCCGCACCGCGATCAAGGCCAGCCCGCCCTCCTCGAGCTCGACGTCCACCCGCGTCGAGCCGGCGTCGATCGCGTTGTCGACCAGCTCCTTGACCACCGAAGCCGGCCGCTCGACGACCTCGCCAGCGGCGATCTGGTCAATCACCAGCGGGCTGAGCAGGGCGATCCGGGCGGCCACCGCGGACATGGGCGAGGTCGAGCTCACCGGCGAAGTAAGGCCCACCGCGCGCGGAAGCGCAAGTCCCCTGGCCCATCGCCTTGCCCTCCTGCGAACCTCGCCCCACCCTCCAGCATGGACCTGCGCAGCTTCCTGACGACCTTCGGCCTCGTGTTCCTCGCCGAGCTCGGCGACAAGACCCAGCTGGCCACCATGAGCATGGCTGCCACCTCGGGCCAGCGCTGGGGAGTGTTCGCCGCGGCCGCCTCGGCCCTGGTCCTCTCCAGCCTGATCGCCGTGTTCCTGGGCGACCTCCTGCGCATCCGCGTCGACCCCCTGTGGATCCAGCGCGCCGCCGCCGCGCTGTTCCTCCTCCTCGGCGCCTGGATGCTCGTCGCCAGCTTCCGCGGCGGCCCGGCCACCTAGTCAGCCGACCCCTCGACCGTCCGCCGACTACGGCGATCAGTCGATCGACACCACACGATTACGGCCGGTCTGCTTGGCCTTGTAGAGCCTCACGTCGGCACGTTTAATTAAATCGTCGTAGGTCGCGATATCGGGGGTCAGCTCGGCGACGCCGACGGAGATCGTGACGGGGATGTGGCGCCCCTCGAACATGAACTTCGACTCGGCGAGCATCGTGCGGATCTTCTCCGCGAAGGTGGTGGCGCCCTTGAGCTCGATCTCCGGCAGGATCAACGCGAACTCCTCGCCGCCGTAGCGGGCCAGGACATCGACCTTGCGGGCCCGTTCACGCACGACGTCCGAGATCTCGCGCAGCACGAAGTCGCCGGCGCGGTGGCCATAGGTGTCGTTACACTGCTTGAAATAGTCGATGTCGAACATCACCAGCGCGAGCGGCCGGTCATAGCGACGGGCACGGGACAGCTCGCGCTCGAGGGTCTCGAGGAAGTAACGCTTATTGAAAATCTGGGTCAGGCCGTCGACCGTCGAGAGGCGATAGATCTCTTCGTGGTAGAGGCTCTCGATGTTGTCGCCGCTGAGAAACTTGAAGATAGCGCGGCCGATCTTGACGAGGTCGCCGTCTTTTAACCACGCCTCGTGGACCTTGTGGTCGTTGACATAGGTGCCGTTCGTCGACTCGTTGTCGCGGATCTTGACCCCGGCGTCCTCGACGCGCAGGGTCGCATGCGTGCGGGACACCGAGTCCTGGCTGACGCAGATGTCATTGAGGGTGCCGCGGCCGATCGTCATCTCGCGGCCGTCGATGTGGTACTTCCGTCCGAGCTCTGCCCCGTAGATCACGACCAGGCACGCTTCCTTTTTTGGACGGTTCCCCCCCGCGTCGTCGGACTTGTTGATGACTGTGACAATCGTCTCGTCACGCATAGGCACGCGGCCGACCCCGTGATGGGGACTCCCTGAACCGGAGGGTACCAGACCCCGGCTGTCACGCGTACGCCACGGCGCGAATCTGGTGAGCGACCTACCCACGATGTAGGCTCGATGCAGCGCAGGCACGCCGGTACACCCTCGCAAGCGCGTGCTACGGACCGCTTTCACCGCCTCGTCTCTCGCCGCCCCCGTGTCGAGTCACCCGCAGCAAAACACCCCCACGGCCGAGATCTCCGGGCTTCCACGGTCGCCGGAGACAACAGCGCCGGGTGCCTGCGCGCCGGGTTTTTGACCGCAGCAGCGACCCGCTGCTATGACCCTCCTGCATGTCGGCCCCACGCACACGCCTCGGCGGTTTCGGCGCGGTGTTCTTCATCGCCACGCTCGGCGCCATCGCGTTCTACGTCCAGCGCCAGTCGGTCCCCGAGGCCCACGACGCCGTGCGCACCGCGGTGACCAGCGTGCCGACCGAGACACCCGGCCCATCGCCGCTGGCCGCGTTGCCCTGGCAAGATCGCCTCGACCTCGCCGCGCTCAAGGCCGTACCGATCGGCGCGGCCCCCGGGAATGCACCTGCAAAGACCGCCGGCAAGAACACCGACCCCGACTTCGCCGGCCTCGCCAGCGGCCTGGGCAACAGCCGGCTCGTGCAAGAGCTCAGCGACGGCCACCGGATCCTCTACACCCTCGACCCGGTCCTGCAAGACGCCGCCCTCCAGATCTTTCGCAACCGCGAGGTCCCCTACGCCGCCGCCGTCATCCTCGACGTGCGCGACAACTCCGTGCTGGCGATGGCCGGCCACTCGAGCAGCGACCCCCAGGTCGACCCCCTCGAGATCGTGACCACCGCGTGGGCCCCCGCCGCCTCCACCTTCAAGCTGGTCACCGCCGCCGGCCTGATCAAAAATAAGCTCGCCAACAGCAAGACCAAGGTCTGCTTCTCCGGCGGCCTGCACGGCATCACCGACGACCTGCTCACCGATGACGCCGCCCGCGACGAGCGCTGCGACGACCTCGGCGGCGCGATCGCCCACAGCCACAACGTCGTCGTCGCCAAGCTCGCGCTCAAGCACATGAGCGCCGACACGCTCACCGACATCGCCAAACTCTTCAAGTTCGAGAGCGACATCCCCTTCGAGTTCCCCGTCGAGCGCAGCCCGGCCCTCGTCCCCGCTGACCCCAAGGAGCGCGCCCGCGTCGCCGCCGGCTTCTGGCACGTCGACATGAGCCCGCTGCACGGCGCCCTGCTCGCCAGCATCTTCGCCCGCGACGGCATTTATCAGGCCCCCCACGTGCTCGCCCAGGTCCGCGGCCCCGACGGCAGCGACCGCACCCCACCGCTCCCGCCGACCGAGCGCGTGCTGCCCAAGGACGTCGCCGACCAGGTCGGCGAGATGATGGTCCGCACCACCGCCGAGGGCACCGCGCGCGGCAGCTTCCGCGACCGCCAGGGCGTCTATTACATCCCGGACGTCGAGGTCGCCGGCAAGACCGGCAGCCTGACCGGCAAGCGCGCCCCGGGCCTCAATTACAACTGGTTCGTCGGCTACGCCCCCGCCGACCGCCCCGAGATCGCGTTCGCCGTGTTGCTGGCCAACGAGCCCAAGTGGCAGATCAAGGCCCACTATGCCGCCCGCCGGCTGGTCCAGATCTACCTCCAGCGCCGCGCCGCGATCAACGAGCACCGCGACGCCCGCCTCGGCGCATCGCCGTCTCAGGGCCTCGAGCTGCCCGACCGCCCCGCCACGCGCCCCGCCGTCGCCCAGGCCTCCGCCAGGCCCGAGAGCAAGCAGCCCGAGTCCCCGACGATCGCCGCCAAGGGCCACACCCCGAAGCTCGCCGCCGACGCCCTGCCCCCCGTCCCCGGACCGGTGGCCCGGAAGCCGGGCAAGCCCAGCGGAGTGTAGTACCTGTCCCCGCGGACATGTCCCGACGGGCATGTGGACCTGGCCGATCGGGCATGTCCCTGGCGCCAGGTCCGTTCGCCGCCGCGCGGACGATCCTGCTGACCGCGATCGCCGCCCACGCGCACGGCCCGGCCGGCCCGACGCCCGACTCACCGGACTCACCGGATCATGCCGAGCAGGCCCGCCAGGAGGTCCTCGCCGGCGTGCTCGTCGGCGTCGCCGTCCAGCCGCAGTTGACGACTCGCAGCGACCTGCGCGGCGGCGTCGCCGGCCTGCTCGCCCTGCGCGGCGGAGCCAGGCTCGGCCCGCGACGTCGCGTCGAGCTCGGCGGACAGCTCGCGTTCGCCGTCCCGGACGCGACCGTCCGTGCAGCGCCTCTCGACCACGACGATCGTCCTCGACGCCGGCCGCGCCGTCCCGCTCGGTCGCGCTCGGCGCATGGAGCTGCCGATCGGCGGCCTCGTCGGGCTCGTGCGTGAAGCCCTGCGCGTCAGCTCCGGCCAGCCGCGCCCCGCCTGCGCGACCCAGGGCACCGGCACGTTGCTGGCCGCGCGCACGGGCGGCGTGCTCGGTGGACGCATCGGGTTCACTGTGTTAGTGGGGGCCTGCCGTCACCACGAGCTCGGCATGCAACTGACACTCGCCTTCCACGGCTTCGGCCCCGGCCCCAGCGCCCCCGCCTGCGACGCGCCCGGACGTGTCCTGCAAGATGTCCCGAGAGCCAGGCTCATGCTGACCGGCGCGCTCGGCTACGCGTTGCGCTTCTGACGATCATGCCGAAGTCGACGCACCCGCGCTCCTCGAAGGAGGCCACGCGATGACCGCCCCCGTCGGACAGTTCTACCGCTGGCTCGACGAGGTCGTGCCACGCGCGGGCAGCCAGCGGTCGCTCGACAGCCAGGACACCACGCTGAGCCGTCGCGGCCTGCTGATCCGCGCCGACAAGCGGGCCCGCGAGCTCTCCGGCCTCAAGATCGGCGCCGGTGACATCGTCGCCCTGTCGATGGGCAACGTCGCCGAGTTCGTCATCCTCCTGCTCGCGGTAAGTAAACTCGGCGCGATCGCCATGCCCGTCGACCCGGCCAACGGCGACCGCAGCTTGCTCGGCGCCGCCAGTCGCCTGCCCGTCCGCGCCGTGCTCCGCCGCCCGCGCGGCCTCGAGAACTCGCCGCTCGAGTACCCCGAGGGTTACAAGCTGCTCGCGCGGCGCAAGCTCAGTGGTTCGCTGCTCGAGGTCGACGCCCTCGAGGTCCCCGAAGAACTGCGAGCGATCGAGCTGCCCGCCGACACCGAGTACATCTGCGAGACCGCCGGGGCCGACGGCGTCCTGCACGATGTCCTGCGCAGCGGCGCTCACCTGCGCTGGATCGGCGAGAACGCGGCGCACATGCTCGACCTCGGCGCCGGCACCCACCTCGCCTGCGCCCAGGCCTTCACCAGCCCGCGCTTCTTCGACCCCGTGGTGCTCGGCTGGCTCGCCTCCGAGGCGAGGTTGGTGATGGCCGACAACCCGACCCTCGAGTCCGTGTTGCCGCCGATCGGCACCTACGAGCGCCTCGTCGTCGTCGACCTCCTGTACTCGCTACAGACCGCCGCCCGCGCGCTCAAGGCCGCCGGCTCCGGTCGTGAGCTGCTCCCGGTGATCCCCCAGGCGACGATCGCCACCAGCCACGGTAAAATGCTCAAGCAGATCTACGGCGAGCATCCCCGCCAGCTGCTGTTGCTGGAGGAAGTCGGGATCCTCGGCGTCCGCGCGATGCACCGCGGCGAGCGCTTCGAGCCCGCCTCCGGCATTGAACTCCGCCCCGGGGCCGCGCACGACGGCGGCCACGAGGTGTTGTTCCGCCCGCGCCTGCCCGTCGTCACCCGCCCGCCCTTGCCCGCGGGCCAACCCGGCGGACCGGTCCAGGGCTCGCCCGGCTGGTATCACACCGGCTACCTCGGCCACTTCAACGCCCAGGGCGCGCTCGGCGAGGTCCCCGGCCGGACCGACAGCCTCGTCAACCTCGAGGGCCGCCGCGCCTCCCTGCGCACGATCGAGGCCGCGATGCTACGCCATCGCCGGATCACCGACGCCGAGGCCACCGTCGAGTACGACGTCGACGGCAACCCCTTCGTCCACCTGCGCTACCGGGCCACCGGCCTGACCGACCTCGACGACCTCGACGAGTTCATGGTCGACAGCCTGCCCCCCTTCATGGTCCCGCGGCAGGCCACGCGCATCGACCCCCCCGCGGTCTGAAACTGAGGTGACGGCCCCGGCGCATGCGTTCGCCCGCGAGGGTACTCACGACGTCGGGATCCGGTGTTTCACGTATGATACGGGAATGTCTACCCAACCCAAGACGATGTGGCGCTCCACGACCGCGCCGATCTGCGTGGTTCTCCTTGGTCCCGTGGCCCTCACCGCTTGCGGCGACAGCACGGCCACCACCGCCAGCGCCAGCGCCACCGGCACCGGCGGCGCCACGGTCGACCCACCGACCACGGGTCCGACCAGCACGCCGACCACCAGCGGCGGCAACTCGGGTGAGACCGCGACGACCACCGCCGGCTCGAACTCCGAGTCCAACGGCATGACCACCGGCGGCACCGCCCCCTCGACCGGCGGCCCGACCTCCGCGACGGCCACCACGGGCGCCGAGACGGCGTCGGGGAGCACCGGCAATCTCTCGGGCACCGATTCGACGACCACCAACACCACCCCGGGCACCACCGGCGGCGGCGAGTCCTCGACCGGCCAGGCGATCTGCGAGCCCGGCGACGGCGGTGGCGGCGGCATGGTCGAGAAGTCGTTCATCTGGGTCCCGAGCGAGGACCTCAACGACATCGCCAAGATCGACACCCAGACCAGGGTCGAGGTGGCGCGCTACAAGACCGGCCCCGGCACCGAGAGCCCGTCGCGCACCTCCGTCAGCGCCGACGGCCGCTTCGTCGTCGTCAACGGCCGCCAGAGCGGCCGCAGCACCCTGTTCGCCGCCAACATCGAGGACTGCGTCGACAAGAACGCCAACGGCACGATCGAGACCTCGAAGAACAAGGACGACGTGCTCCCCTACATGACCGACGAGTGCATGATCTGGGAGCACGTGTGGCCGTACGCCGGCCAGTTCCAGGACGGCCCGCGCGGCACCACCTGGACCCCCGGCACGTGGAGCTACGACGAGTGCAAGTACGTCGATCCCAAGCTGTGGATCGGCTACCAGGCGGCCGGCGGCGTCGCTCACTTCGTGCGCCTCGACGTCACCGGCACCGTCGAGGAGACCATCATCGTCCCCGGCTGGAACGGCGAGGGCTACGCGCCCTACGGCGGCGCGCTCGACCCCGAGTTTCGCCCGTGGTTCGGCGGTCTGCGCGGCGAGTTCCTGCGCGTCGACACCGACCTCGACCCGATCACCGTCACGCGCTTCACCCCGCCGCCCGAGACCCAGATCTACGGCTTCACCGTCGACCGCGACGGTGACCCGTGGTTCGCCGGCTGTCCGGGTCCGGTCAGCACCTTCAACCCCGAGACGATGACCTACACCTCCGCCGCCGGCAGCAACGCGAACTCCTGCCACCGCGGCATCGCGGCCGACGAGGACTACGTCTGGGCGGCCTCCAACGACCCCTGCGGCCTCGCCCAGATCGACCGCAAGACCAAGACCCTGATCCAGTTCCACGTCCCCAACCCGTGCTCGACCGCGATCGGCGTCTCGATCGACGCCGAGGAGTTCGTGTGGCTCGTTGACCAGGAGGGCTTTGCCTGGAAGATCGACCCGGACAACGTCGGCGCCATGAAGCCGATGCTGATCGCCGGCAGCCACTATGTCTACTCGGACATGTCGGGCGGCCAGATCCTCAGCGTCCTCCCGCAGTGACCCACCCGTCGGTCCCGGCGCTTCACGCCGGGTCTTCGAGCAGCTCGGCGCGCACCACCGCCGGTGTGCGCTGCGTCTTGCCGACCGTCACCGTCCGCTGCACCGGGAAGCGCCCCGGCTTGCGGACCTCGACGCGGTGGACCCCCGGCGCCAGCAGGATCGGGCCCGTCTCCGGCACGCGCAGCGCCTTGACCTGACCGACGTAGTTGCCGTCGACGAACACCTCGGCGTCGAGGTCGATGTCCGGCACCTCGATCACCAGCGGCGCCTGTTGGTCGTTGCGCGCCGACCTCGTCGCGCAGCCCGCCAGCACGCACGCCAGCGCCGCCACCACCACCGCCGACCTCCGTCGCTCAGGGTGCAGGGGCCGGGGTGGGCGAAGCGTTTTGTAAGGAGACATGCACGACATTGGACTCGACCTCTCCGACCACCAGCGCGACGCCCGGGACCTGGACCGTCGCCAGACGCGTGTGCAGCTCCGCGGCCGTCAGCGCGCCGTCGATGCGCAGCGTCACCGCCCCGTCGCTGCCGACGCCGGCGACCGTCACCGCCTGCACGCCGACCACCGAATCTCGCAGCGCCCGCTCGAGCCGGCGCACCCGCGCCGCCGGCCACGGCGCCGAGATCTTGAGCTGCACGCCCGCATCTGGCCGCGCGGACATCATCGTCTTTGCGACCTGCCCCTGAAGACCGCCTGGGCCCCCCAGTGCGTCGCTCGCGGCCGCCTGCGCGTCCTCACCGAAGCCCGTCGCCGCGATCGTCGTCGCCGGCCGGCCGACGGTGCCGGTCGGTCGCAGCGCCAGCTCGGCGCGCACCACCGTCTGTCGCGGGTAACTGACCGTGCCGAGTGCGGTGCATTGCAAGCTGGCCGCAAGGACAGGTCCCGCCGACCCCGGCGCGACGTCGCGGACCACACCGGCGCCGATCAGCGCCCGCTTCATGTCCGCCTCGAGGCCTCGTGGACACCCCTCCGACCTGAGCTCCAGGCCGGGCAACACCATCACGCCGGAGCCACCGGAGCTCGTCGCCGACCCCGTGCCCGCCCCCGGCCCCGCGAGCGCCTTGCCGAGCTTCGCGGTGTCGATCTCCACGGACACCACCGCCGTCGCCGTCGCCCCGTCGTCGTCCTGACGCAGCACCCGGTACGACCGGGTCCACACGTTCGGCGCCGCGAGCACTTGCTTGCGCGCCGCGGGCTCGACACCGCCGACCTGGTCGATCGCCGCCTCGAGGGCCGCCTTGCGGGCCCGCTCGAGCGCCTGCCCGCGTGCCTTGAGCCCGTCGACATCGCCGCCGATCCCCGCGTGCCCGGTGCCCGCGAACGGTGCCAGCATCACCATCGACTTCACTGTCTTCATCGGCAGCGCCGCCAGCGCAGAGGTACCCCAGGTCACCCCGGACCCCAGAGTCGCCCCGAACACCGCCGCAAGGACCACGCGTCGCATCGCCGCCGAGCTTGGCAGGCATCGCCCGCGCAGCGCAAGGATACGGCGTAAATGCGGGGGCCCGCGGACACGTGGCCCAGCGCCCCCGGCGCCCTCCGCACAGGTGCGCGGTAGCATTCTCTCCTGGCCTGCGATACACCGGCCGCGATCATGCTTCGGAGCCCCTTCCCCGGACACCGGCGATACAGCATCACCCACCGCGCCGTGCAGCGCCTGCGCGAGCTCGTGCCGACGGTCGCCGAGGAGGACGACGAGGCCCTGCGCGACCGGCTCGACGCCGCGATCACCACCGCAGAGGACGGCGGCAAGGCGGTGCGTACCCTCGACGTCATGCTCGCCGAGCCGCAGATCCTGATCCCACTCGAGAGCTTCGGAGAGACCCTCTACGCGATCATCAAGGAGGAGACCGTCGTCACCGTGCTGCCGCGTGGCCACGGCGAGGAGATCCTTCAACGCGGCCAGGCGCTCGAGCAACGGGTCGCTGCCGGCGATCCCCCGCCCCGCACCGGTGAGCGCGACGAGGCCTGGGATCTCGGCCGCCGTCGCTGGCGCCGCGACCTCCCGACCCCGGTGGTCGAGCGCGTCCGCAGCCCCGGCGCCGCCAGCGGTGACGATCTCGACGACGCCCCGCGCCCGCCGGAGTTCGCCCTCACCAGCCCCGGTTCACCTGGCCCCACCGGCCCCGGATCCGGCTTCACCTCGGGCCCCGCCGAGGAGCCCGCGATCGACGAGGTCCCGACCACCCAGCTCGGCGCCGGGGTGACCACCCGCCTGCGCTCGCGCGTCGGTGGCAACCGCCTGATCGCGCCCGCAGCGGGTGACCGCGCGGCTGCCAAGAAGCCGGTCGGTCCGGTCGCCGAGGCGCTCGCCCGCAGCCTCGCCCTCGCCCGCCGCCGCGCCGCCGCCCAGGCCCTGCGCGAGACCCTCCGCCAGCAGCCCGCCGACGCCCCGCTGCTGCCGCTGTGGAACCTGCTCGCCGAGAAGAACCTCCCCGAAACGCTGACGATCGGCGACCTCGTCGCGGCCGTCCGCGGCCTCGGCTGATCCTCGAGGCGAGCCCAAAAATAAAAACAATAGGGGCGCCTGGCTGCGCCCACGGCCCCCAGCCGCGTGGCATCCGTCGGGGGCCGTGGCACGCATGCGAGCGGCCATGTGCGCGGCCGCGCACACGAAACGATGGCGAATCGGCGATGAACGCCCTTCCGTGAAATGGGGCCGGAGGGCTATGCTGTAGCGCCCCCGCCATGCGGATCGTGCCCCCCAATCAGTCCGTCCCTGAACCCGACGTCGTGTCGGACGGTGATGGCTCGGCGGCGGGCGAGTCGCCAGAGCAGGAGGCTCCCCCGGAGATGACCCTGGCCGCGCGGGCGAGCCTGGCGACGACCTCGCACGCCAACCTCGTCGGCAGCGTGCTCGCCGATCGCTATCGCCTGCTCAAGCTGATCGGCGAGGGCGGCATGGGCTCGGTCTATCAGGCCGAACACATCACGATCGGCCGCAAGCTCGCCGTCAAGGTGCTCGCGCCGGAGTACTGCGACAGCCCCGAGGTCGTCGCGCGCTTCCTGCAAGAGGCCCGCACAGCCTCGATGCTGCACCACGAGCACATCGTCGACATCACCGACTTCGGCTACACCAAGCAGGGCCTCGCGTTCCTGACGATGGAGTACCTCGAGGGTGAGGACCTCGCGACCCTGATCGGTCGCGAGGGCCGCCAGCCGTGGACGCGCCTGCGCAGGATCATCCTTCAGGTGTGCCGTGCGCTGCACGCCGCGCACGAGAAGGGCATCGTGCACCGCGACATGAAGCCCGACAACTGCTTTCGCATCAAGCGCGGCGGCAACCCGGACTTCATCAAGATCCTCGACTTCGGCATCGCCAAGGTCATCGCCGACGGCCAGTTCGGCGGTCGCGAGGACCGCCCGAAGATGGCCACCGAGGCCGGAACTTTGCTCGGCACGCCCGAGTACATGGCCCCGGAGATCGCCCGCGATCAAAAGGCCGACGCCCGCGTCGACGTCTACTCGCTCGGCATTCTCATGTACGAGATGCTGACCGGCAGCGTGCCGTTCAAGGGCCAGACCTTCATGGCCACCGTGGCGATGCAGATGGTCGACGAGCCGATGCCGCCGAGCGTGCGCTGCCCCGAGGCCGGGATCCCGCCCGAGATCGAGACCGTCATCATGACGGCGCTACAAAAGGACCCCGACCAGCGCTACCAGAGCGTGCGCGAGCTGGCCGAGGGCATCATCGACGCCGACCGGGCCCTGCGCATGACCTCGCAGGGCCTGCCGGCGCTGCGCTTCGAGTCCGGCGAGTACGGGGCCAGCAGCAGCTCGGTCGTCCATTCCTCCAGCACCCACCCCGGGGCCAGCGGCGCCGACAGCTCGATGATCCGCGCGTCCTCGCTGACCGGCAACGATCCGCGGGCGGTCGCCAGCAGCGGCTCATCGCAGCCGATGCGCGCCGGCGCCGGCACCGGCAGCGTGCCCGTCGTCCCCGCCCGTACCTCGACGCCGGTCCCCGCGACCCCGCCGCAGGTCGCCCCCGAGTTCACGGCCAACCTCGACGACGGCAGCGCGATGACCCGGCCCAACCCGTATCGGGTCCTGTCCGTGCTGCTGCTGCTGGTCGTCGCCGGCCTCGGCGCGGCGATCTGGTACCTGCTCGGGCACGGGGACGCCACCACGGAGGACGTCACCGCGGGCGAACAGGTCGGCCCCGTCGAGCCGGCCATCTCGCCACAGCCCCCGGTCGACCCCAAGGTCGGCGCGACCTCCCCGACCGCGAACGACACCCCCAACGTCGACGATCCCGCCAAGGCCGAGAAGGGCACCAAGAAGGCGCCCGCCACCACCACCGCCACCGAGGCGACCGCCGAGGAGAAGCAGGCCTACATCGGCACGCTGATCGCCGACGTGTCCCGCTGCGCCACCACCCACAACCTCCCGCGGCAAAACATCGTCTTCCTGCTCGAGGTCGAGGCCAACACCGGCAAGGTCCGACCCAACCTCGAGTCGCCACAAGGCAACCCCGGGTTCATCAGCTGCGCCGAGAAGTCCGTCGCCAAGAAGCGATTTAAAAAGGGCCGCAAGTACGTGACCTTCCGGGCCACCCTGCAGCTGTGAGCGCCGGCTGTCCCGAGGGACAGCTCGCTGTCGGGTCCGGCTGTCGGCAAGCGCCACCTGTCCGTCGCTGTCCCGCAGGACAGCAGCGCCGAAAAACGCGAAGCGCGGCGGTCCCGGGGGACAGCCGCGCGTCGAAGTTGTGGATGCACGGCTGTCCCGAAGGACAGCCGGCGCGTCTCACTTGGTGGCCGGGTCGCGAGGCTTGCGGGTCGGGAACTTGAGCTCCGCCGGCTTCGGCTTCGTCGGGTCCACCTTCGGCGGATCGGCCTTGGGCGGGGTCGTCTTCGGGGGCTCGGTCTTGGGCGGGTCCGCCTTCGGCGGGGTCGTCTTCGGCGGCTCGGTCTTGGGCGGGTCCGTCTTGGGCTTCTCCGTCTTCGGCGGGTCCGTCTTCGGCTTCTCCGTCTTCGGCGTCTCCGTCTTCGGCTTCTCCGTCTTCGGGGCCTCCGCCGGGACGCCGAGCTCGGCTGCCAGGTCCTTGTTGGTCGACCCCATGATCGCGCTCCACACGATCGCGCCGGTGAGGACCATGCTGCCGACCGCCGAGCCCGTCAGGACCCCGGCGCCGGTGGTGCCGGCGCGGGCCTGGTAGGCGGCGAGCCGCGGCGAGGCCGGGAACTTGCTGACCAGCTCGCCGAACAGGGCCGCCGGGTCTCCACCGCCAGCGACCGCGACCGCGGCCGCCAGCGCCGCCTTGCCCTCGTCGTCGGCGGTGTGACCGATGCCGGTGATCGCCATGTGCACCACCACCATGTCGTTTTGCTCGGTGATCCACATCGTCCCGCTCGACAGCGGAGACAGCAACGCCATCCCCGTGCGCGCCTGCTCCGGCTTGTAGCCGGCCACGTTCTTGAGCGCCGCGTCGAGGGCCTTGCGCAGCGTCGGGCCCTGCAGGGCGTCGAGCGGCATCTGCATGACGAAGCTGGCCCGACCCGCGCGCAGGTCCTCGGCCGCCGCAGCAGGCAGGGTCGCCAGCGTCGCGTCGGCGCTGGCGGTCCCGGTCAGGCGGGCGATGCCGGTCGGGTCGGCCCCGAGCGCGAACGCCAGCGAGTTGTCGGCCGCGAAGATCCACGCGTCGAGGCTGAGCCCGAGCAGGTGCGAGATGACCGAGGCCTGCTCGAGCCCGGTGACCGTGATGTGCGACGCCTTGACCGTCTCGGCCCCGATCGTCAGGTCGCGGGTCTCGAACGCGACCTTGCTGCCAGGCAGCCCGGGGATCGTCTTCGGCAGGCCCGCAGCCATCGCCTTCGCGGCCGTGTCCATCGCCGTCGCGGCCGGCTTGACGTCGCTGAGCCCGAGGCGCAGCTGCATCGCCGCCGGGTCGCTCGATCCGCCGAAGTACATCTCGCCGTTCCACGCCGCGATCGCGGCGTCGAACGGGGCCGGCGCGCTCGCCAGCTCCGGCTGGCGCTTCTTCATCTCCGCCATGTCCGCCCGCATCCACATGAAGCCGGTGCCCGGACGGGCGAAGCGCAGCGTGGTCGCCGGCCCCGGGTCGAGCAGGGCCCGCGCGTCCTTCGTGTCCTCCGACGCCGCCGCGAGCCCGACGTGCAGCACGCCCGCGCCCGGCGGCATCGCCAGGGCCACGTGCACGCCGCCGTCGTCCGGTGCGAAGCCGATCATCGTCAGGTCCTCGAGCGTCACGCCCGGCAGCCGGGCCTCGATCGCCTGGCGGCGCCTGGCGGCGTCGCCCGGCTTGTACGCGGCCAGCACCGCCTCGCTGTCGGCGCAGCCGATGTAACCCGGCGCGGCGTCGATCGCCTTGCAGATCGTCTTGTCGGCGTCGGGGATCTTGAGCGCGGTCATCAGGCCCTTGACCTGATCCGCCTGCGCCGCCGACACCAGGATCACCGTCGATGCGTTGCCCACCCCGGTCTGCGTGATCACGATGCCACGGCCGAGGTCGACGCCCGATCCCGACAGCTTGCTGCGCAGCTCGCCGAGGCCCGTCTTCGCCATGGCGAACCCGGAGGCGACCTCCTGCGCGCCGAGCAGCGCGACCAGCTCCTGCACCGGCGCGTCGTAGAACTTGAACGCCTCGTCGCCGAGGTCGAGCAGCGCGCCCGGCTGGCGCAGCACCACGAACATCCCGGTCGACTCGGACTGCACCAGCGCCAGCAAGCTGTCGAGCGTCACCACGCCCGGGACCGGCACCACCGTCACCGGCGGGGTCGGCGTCGCCACCACCGGCGGCGGCGGCGTCACCGGCACGTCGGCCTTCTTCTCCTCGGTCTTCCCGCCCATCATGTCCTGAACCTGTTGACAGGCCAGCGGAGCGGCGGCGCCGAGCAGGGCGCAGGACAGCGTGAGGGTGCGTGAGACGACGCGGCGGCGAAACGACATGCGGCGCAGCATATCGGGTTCAGGTCAGGTTTGTGCCCGGTCGGCCGCGGTTTGTACGCCTCCGTGAGCGCACCAGGCCGGCTTTTCGCGCGGCCTGCCGACCCCACGCGTCGCGGCACGCTGCCCGCTCTGGGCACCCGCGCGACGACGTGCCATGCTCGCGCCGTGCTCGCTCGCTCGTCGTCGATCCTGCTCACCACGCTCCTGTCCGCATGTACAGGATCTCCGCAGCCCT
>JAYUXQ010001046.1:0-3089 GCA_043752905.1 Nannocystis sp.
GGCCTGGCCGCGCTCACCCGCGGTACCTGAGAACTGTCCGCGGAATATAGCGATACCTGTCCGTAGGACATCTCCGCGACCTGTCCGCCGGGACATGTCTTCAACGGCGACGCACGTCGAGCTCGGCGAGGGTCACGGCCGCGAGCCCGCGCTCCGCGATGCCCGCGAGGATCTCCGGCAGCGCGGCGACGGTCGCCTCGCGGTGGCCGGGGCCCTGGGTCGAGCCCGGGCCGCGGCCGTCGTGTAACAGCACGATGCAGCCAGGAGCGAGCCGCAGGTTCACGCGCCTCGCCACCACGGCGCCGTCATCCGCGCGCGCGTCCTCCGAGCTAAAGGTCCAGTGATACGCGCGCAGGCCGAGGGCATCGAGCTGCGCGCGCCGGATCTTGCCCGCGTGGCCGTGCGGGAACCGCAGCGCCGTCGGCCGCGTGCCGAGGATCCGCTCGTGGACGGCGAACACCCGGGCCACCTCGGCGGCGAAGGCCTCGGCCGAGCGCATCGGCGCCAAACTATGATCATATAAATGCGTGCCGATCTCGTGGCGCGCGGCGGCCTGGCGGGTCAGCTCGGGATCTGCCTCCATCGCGGTGCCGAGGAAGAAGAACGTCGCGCGTGCGTCGGCCTGCTCGAGCGCGTCGAGCAAGCGCGGCGTCCAGCGCGAGTCGGGGCCGTCATCGAAGGTCAGCGCGACCGCGCCGCTGCGGCTCGCCCCGCGATACACCCCACCCGCGCGCAGCAGGGGCGCCTCGACCGCGAGCCGCGCGCGATTGATCCCTTGCCACAGCGCGGGCGCATGTCTGGCGATGATGTCGAACACTGCCCCTCGATCCTACCAGTAATGCGGCGCGGCGTAGCCGGGACGAACCAGCTCGTGCGCACGAAAGAAGCTTCGCACCGCGTTGACGCGCGCGCCAGCCGAGGGCTCACGCTCGAGGATGTTGTAAAGCTCGCCCGGATCAGTCCTGAGGTCGTAGAGCTCGAACTGGTTCTCGCGCGTGCGCCAGATGACCTTGAAGCCGTCGCGGAAGATCATCGCGCGATGCAGCCGCGTCGACTCGAGCGCGACCGGACGCGTGAGCCGCCGTTTATCCCCTGCCATCAAGGGCACCAGGCTCTGGCCGCGAAACACCGCCGGCGTGGCCTGCTGGAACATGTCCAAGATCGTCGGCCCGAGGTCGATCAGCGACACCGGCTCGGACACCTCACGGGCCACCCTCCCCGGCACGCGGATCAACATCGGGATCCGGGTCAGCTCCTCGTGCAGCGATCCACCGTGCTGGGTCTGCGCGTGCTCCCCGAAGGCCTCGCCGTGGTCGGCGGCGATGATCAGCACCGTGCGCGACCACAGCCCCGCGGCCTCGAGAGTTTCAATGAATTCTGCGAGCTGCGCGTCGGCCCTGCCGAGCTCGCGGACATGGCGATCGAACACCGTCCCCTGGGTGCCACCAGTGTCGTAGGGCGAGTGCGCGTCCATCACGTGCGTGAACGCGAAGGCCGGTCCGTCCCCGTTGCGCGACAGCCACGCGGCCAGCGGAGGCAGCACCTCGGCGGCGAGGAGATCTTCGCGGGTGTCGGTCGGCGCCTCCCCGGTGAACCCGCGGATCAACGCGTACTCCTGGTGGAGCCGCTCGATCGACGGCACCGTGAAGCTGTGGATCGAGTCCGGCAGCAGCTCCGGCACGCGCGGCGTCGGGTCTTCGGTCGGAAAATATCGGAAGCGCGTGCCCTTCGCGTACGGGACCTTGGTCCAGTACAACTCGCTCAGATACCGCCCGCTAAAGATCGACGCGATGCTCGGGGCCGTCGACGACGAGGTCGTGTGCGCCGCGGTGAACACCGTCGACTCGCCGCGCAGCGCCTGCAACGTCGGCGTGGTCGCGGCGTATTGCGGCTGCATGAACACGTCGTTTCTAAAGCTGTCGAATGTGATCAGCACGACGATCGCCCGCGCCGGGTCGACCAGCGGGCGCGACGCAGGCACGGAGCTGTCGCTCACGGTTCGCGCGAACCACGACGGATCGCCCGCGACCTCGGCCAGCCACACAGGATCGCACGGCTGCTCTGCAAACCCCGCGTCGCTGTGGTCCGGCCACAGCGAGACCACGAATGGATAAACCGCGGCAGCCTCGTTACGTGCCAGCGCCAGCGAGGCGCCGCTCGACGGCCGGGCCACCACGCTCCACGCCGCCCACACCGTACACACCGCCAGCGCGAGCCGCCGCGCGCGCGGCCTCGCTCTTACGGGCAGGCCGACGATCGCCATCCCGAACCCGACCGACGCGACCAGCAGCATGCCGATGTGCGGCCCGGGGTTGCCGTAGGGAAGCACGATGTGATTGGCGAGCGCCGCGAGCCCGCCGACGATCACGAACGGCACGCGCAACGCGATCGCCACGGCGAGGCCCCGCCCCGTAAACCGCGCCGCGATCCAGCCGGCGATCACACGCAGGGTCACGAAGGCCGCCGGGAGCAGGCTCAGGCCGACGGTCAGCGCGGCCCGCTTCGGGAGCGGATAGCTGTAAAAATCGTCGGCGAACGCGACCGACCCGAACGCCACCGAGGTGAGGACCAGCAGCACGCTCGCGGCCGTCCAGCGGCGGGTACGGCTGCCCTCGCCATGGAACAGTCGCATCACCAGCAGCGCGACGCCGGCGAGCAGCAACGCGACGAGCGCCCGGTAGCCGACGATGTATGCCAGGTGCTCCAGGCGCACCGCGAGCCCGCCGGACTCGACGCGCCGCCCGACGATCACGAGGTCGAGCAGCAGCACGGGCACGACCCCGAGGGCCACCGCCAGCGGCGCCGTGATCACACCCCTACGCCTGTCGCCGACCATGAGGAAGCCGAGCCTCAGACGGCGAGCGGCGCGGGCTGGGGGTCATCGAGGCGCGGCTCGTGGCGCACGCCCTGGGCCGCGTTACGCCGCACCAGTCGCACGCCCCACACGATCCACAGCACTGGCAAGCCGATCAGCAGCAGCAGCGTCGTGCCCAGGCGGCGTACCGGTCCGCCGCGTCCGTGGATCTGGCCGAAGATCCAGCCGCAGCACACGCCGAACAGCAGCACGATGTACGCCGGATACAGCGCCA
>JAYUXQ010001047.1:0-3088 GCA_043752905.1 Nannocystis sp.
ACCATGAGCGGGACGATGAAGCGGAGCAGGGTCGCGAGGCGTCGGTCGCGTGACCACTCGAGCGCCGCGAAGATCACCGCGAAGGCGATCGAGACCCGACATGCGACCGCGAGGCCGAGCCACAGGGCCGCAGAGGCCGGCCGGCGCATGTCCCAGGCGGCGTCGATGTACAGGCACAGCGTGAGGCTACCGAGCACCTGCGCGGTGAACCACACGCTGCCGTGCGCGGCGACAAAGCAGGCCGGGCTCGCCACCGTCCATGCGGCCGCGGCCCACAGGTGCTCACGCAGGTGCCCCGGCCCGCGTACACGCTCCAGCAAACGAACCAGCACCACGGGGATCAGCGCGCCGGCCAGGATGGTGAACAAGACGTCGAGGAAGCCGAACCCCCACAGCGCGACGCCGGGGAGCATCAGCAGGGCCGGACCCGGCGGGAAGGTGACGTACCAGGTGCTCGCGCGCGTGACGATGTCACTGCGGGGGATCTCGATCGGGGCGCCGACGGTCGGGCGCCAGGTCTCGATGCCGGTGCGCCGGAGCTGGTCGCAAGGCGCGGTGCGGCAGGGGTCGCCGCGCAGGGTCGTGCCGTCGCGCAGGCCGATTGTCCACACGCGGCCCCAGTCGTCGTGGGCGCGCGGATATCCTGGTGGCGAGCCCGCGAGCGCGAGCCGCCCCGCGAGCCAGCCCCGGGCCATGTGCACGAAATGATTGTTGCGAGCGGGTCGCAGCAGTCCCGGGCCCGCGAGCACCGCGAGCACCGCGAACGCGGCGATGAATATGAGGGGACCCCGCAGGCGCGTCACGGCCTGGCCCTTCGTGCAGGTGGCCGCGTACGCGGGAGCCCGCCCACGGCCTCGACCTCGGCGAGTCGCATGGAGGTCTCACGGACTTGCGCGCGCGGGACGTCCGGCAGCGAGTCGTCGAACACGCCGTGCAGGCCGCGTAGCGCGTGGGGGGCGCGCTGGGCCAGCGTCTCACGCTTCCAATTGCGGGCCAGGCGAAGCTGCGCCACCCGTTCGCCCAGCTGGTGCGCCACCACCGATGGCGTGTAGAGCGCAAGGGGCAACACAGTGGCCGTTGTAGGCTAAAAATTAGGACAGGGGACCATGGATTTGCTTTTATTTCGATGCCGGATCACGGGCTGACGTGGCTGGTCTGGCCCTCCAGGAGGTCGGAGATCCAGTCGACGAGGCGCACGCCGTCGACGGTGGTCGTGTAGTAGAGCGGGCTCGAGGTGATCGTGTGGTTGCTGCCGGGGGCGAGGAAGCTGGCCCAGGCCGGGTCGTCGCCGAGGATGTTGTCGCGCAGGTCGTGGAGGCCGGCCTCGAACATCTCGCCGGTCATGATGCCGCCGAGGCAGTCGTTCATGCCAAAGCCGAAGAAGGTGCGGATGACGGCGTCCTGCACGCTCGAGTACAGGCCGAACTTCTGGCCCTCGTGCTCCGTCGCGAGATACTCGGCGAGGTTGGAGATCCCGCCGCCGTCCGGTGAGAAGCACTCCGTGCAGTCCGCGGGGATCGTGTCGTCGAGGTTCCACAGCGAGCGCCACTCCTGCTGCATGCACGGCGCGAGGTACATGTCGCCAAACGGCGGGCCTGAGTCGTCGAGCAGCGTCACTTTGGACTGTGGCCAGGCGCCGGCGATGCGGTCGTAGTTGAAGGCCGCACCGAAGCCGCCCGCGCTCTCGCCGGTGACGAGCACGTGGCTCGCTCCCGCGAAGCTCGGCACGATGCGCTCGAGGTACAGGCCGACGTTGCGGTAACCGACGAACTGCTGGGCCCCGAACACACCGGGCACGCCGGCGTCCTGCTTGTCGCCCGCGTGCACGTCGCCGGTGCAGTAGGGGACGTAGACGAAGTTCCAGTCGGCGAGCGGGTTGTCGGTCGCGCTCGCGTCGAAGATGCCGCCACCGCCGAGCGCGGCGGACCAGGCCGCGAACTGCACGCTGCCGAAGTTCGAGAAGCCGTCGTTGAGGACGCAGGTCGCGGTGTTGAAGCAGGCGCCGCCGCCCTCGAAGTGGATCGCCAGCCTGTCGCTGCTGCCGTAGCGCACGCCGATGCCGGTGGTCGTGTCGTTGCGACATCGCGACTCCGGAAAGTCGACCCAGATCCACGCGCCAGGCGGGTTCGGCGGCAAGGGATCGCCGTCCCACTCGCTCGCGCCAGTGTCGTCGTCGGTGGTGTCGTCGTCGTCGGTCGTGCCACTGGCAGAACCCTGACTGTCACTGCCACCGCCGCCGGTGGTCGTCGGCGTGGCGCCGCTACCGTCGTCGCCGCTCGTGAGGTCGCTCGTCGGTGTGCTCGTCGAGGGGTCCTCGGAGGCCACAGTTGGGGCCGTGGAGCCGCTATCGTCGCTTTCGCCACCCTCGTCGTCTGGTTCGGCGCTGCATGCGAGGACGACACTTGCAGCCAGGAGGCAGGGGAATCGGCGCGAAACGAGGCTCATCATCGGGCATCGTAGCCGGGATCTCGGTGATATGGCCGGGCTTTGCGGACGGCCAGCGCGATCTTGCACACGGCCATTGGCAGGCGACCTGGACCGGTCCATGGTTGAGGGGTCATGACCTCTCCGCGAAATTACGTCCTCCCCCTGACCGTGGCCCTCGCAGTGGGCATCATGGTCGTCATGTTCGGCGGCGGCGGCGCCGACGGCGAGTCTGCCACCGCGGAGCTCAAGGCGCTCGGGAGCAGCACCGTGACCGGCAAGGCCACCTTCACCGCCACGAGCGACGGGAAGGTGCTCGTCAACGCCGACATCTCGGGGCTCATACCCGGCAAGCACGGCGTTCATGTCCATGAATTCGGCGACTGCTCGGCGCCCGACGGGATGTCGGCGGGCGGCCACTTCAACCCGGACAGCCACGAGCACGGCGCGCCCGGGGTGACGGCCCACCCGGGCGACCTCGGGAACCTCGAGGCCGACGCCAACGGTCGGGCGACGCTGTCGCTGGTGCTCGACCAGGTGACGCTCGACGCGGGCCCGCTGAGCGTCGTGGGCCGCGGTCTCATCGTCCACGCGGACCCCGACGACCTCAAGAGCCAGCCGGTCGGCATGGCCGGGGCGAGGATCGCCTGCGCCGTGATCATGG
>JAYUXQ010001048.1:0-3087 GCA_043752905.1 Nannocystis sp.
CGCAGGGATCCGCCGTCGGAGGCGCCGTGGATCTGCGAAAGCGCGCCGGGGCCTGGTAGAGTGCGGACGGCCGCATGCTCCGCACCCGATCCGTCCTGCTCCGTTCGTCCTTCGCCGTGCTGCTCGCGCTCGGCGGTTGCGCCTCGTCGCTCGAGCGGGCCCGCGTCGCCCGTGACAACCGGGATTACCCCAAGGCGGAGCAGTACTACCGCGGCGCGATGGCCAAAGATCCCGAGGACAAGCCGCGGGCGCAGATGGAGCTCGGGGCCCTCAAAGTGGCGCTGGCGCAGAACAAGCTCAAGAAGGACCCGGCCGCGGCGGAGAAGCTGTTTCGCGAGGCACTGGCGCTCAACCCACGCGACGACAAGGCGATCGACGGCCTCGGCCGGGCGCAGGCGGAGCAGGGCAAGCTCGACGCGGCGATCGGCACCTTGAGCACGCCCGGTTGCAGCCTGTGCCGGCGCTACCTCAGCGTGCTGCTGCTCGACCGCGCCGCGAAGCGCGAGCAGGCCGGCGACCTCGAGCGGGCCAGGGGCGACTATACGAAGGCGCAGGAGTTGGTGCCCGATGTCACGACGGCGCTGGCGATCGCCCGGCTGTACGAGGCGGCGCGCGACGGCGAGGGACTGCTCAGGGCGGTCGAGGCCGCGGTCCCGCTGATCCGCCAGGACGACGGCGTGGCCCAGGCGCAGTTCAAGGCGCTGCGCGAGAAGGCGGTGATGGGCGCGGCGCAGACGGCCGACGTGACGACGATCGACCGCTGGCTCAACCTGTTCCCGCCGGGCGCCGGCGGCGACGAGTGGTATGTGCTGCAACTGCGGGTCGCGCAGCAGCTGTATCGCGGCGGCCAGACCGAGCTGGCGGTGGCCCGGGCGCGGCACATCCTGTCGCCCAAGCACGCGGGCACCCTGCCGGCGACCCGCAAGGTCGAGTACGACCGGCTGCTCGCCGACATTTATCGCCTGCTCGGCGTGAAGTTCTTGCGCGAGGGCAAGATCATCGAGGCCGACGACAACTTCCGGCAAGCGATGGAGTTCGCGCCGGAGGACAACAAGATCAAGCTGCTGCGCGCCCTGGCGATGGCCAACACGGACGTGCCCAAGGCGATGCAGGTGCTCGGGGCGCTGCCCAGGGACACCCGCGGCTACAACGAGGTCCAGGCGATCCTCGAGAGCATGGCCGTACACACGAAGCTGACCGAGGGCGACCTCGAGGGCGCCCGCGCGGCGCTGGCGCGGGCCCAGGCGGCCAGCGCGGAGCTGCCCGAGGTCCACGTGGCGATCGCGGAGATCCTGCTCGCCTCGCCCGTGAGCGGGCTGGGAAAGAAGGAGCTCAAGGAGCTCAAGAAGAACGGGATAGTCAAGTACCCGGAGGACGTGCCGACCCGCTGCGGCGAGGCCCTGAGCGAGCTGGCCTGGGCGCGTGAGCAGGCCAGGGGGCTCGGCGAGGGCTACCTGTTCCGCGGCCCCGGCGTCGACGGGCGCATGGACGCCATCGAGCGCCAGATCCGGGCATTTTACCCGTTCGCGGTGGAATTCAACGCCGACGCATCGGCGATCCTGCGGATCCGCGGGACCGGCGGGTCGGTCCAGGTGCGCGGTCCCGGGGGCTTCGAGCAGACCGTCTCGGTCCCGGCCGGCGGCAGCAGCGAGGTGACGGTGGGCCAACCGGGGTTGGTGACGCTGCGGGTAGGCAAGCGCACGATGGCCCTGGTCAGCGAGCCGTACACCAAGCTGACGCTCGAGCTGTAGTACACTCGCGGGCCATGGCTGGATGCCCTTATCGCAAGATCCGCCCGCTCGGCGAGGGATCGATGGGGGACGTGCATTTGTGCGTCGACGTGCAACAGCGCCGGCTCCTCGTCGTCAAGTGGCTGCGCGCCGAGCTGCACGAGGGCAGTCAGGCGGCGATCCGCTTCCGTCGCGAGGCGGAGCTGATGACCAAGGCCAACTTCCCCGGCGTCATCAAGGTCGAGGAGTGGGGCCTCGATGAATTCGGTCGCACGTGGATGGCGATGGAGTTCGTCGACGGGCTGATCCCCTCGGCGGTGATCGGGCCCGGCGACTGCTGGTCCGTGCATCGCCTGCTCAAGGGCGTCGGCGAGAGCCTCGACGACCTCCACGGCCTCGGCGTGGTCCACCGCGACCTCAAGCCCGAGAACGTGCTCCTGCGCTCGGCGCCGGGCGGCTGGGAGCCGATCATCATCGACCTCGGGATCGCCAAGTGGCTCGCGCAGGAGACCGCGACCGCGAGCGGCTCGGTGTTCGGCACGCCGCACTACATGAGCCCGGAGCAGTGCCGCGACACCAAGAGCGTCGGGCCCGCGACGGACCGCTACGCGATGGCGATCATCGCCTTCGAGCTGCTCGCCGGGCGCCGGCCCTACGAGGGCAGGACGATCCCGGAGCTACTGCGCCAGCACCTCGAGTCGCCGGTGCCCGAGCTGCAGATCCCGCGGCGCCTGCGGGCCGGTCGGGCGCACGACGCCGGCACCAAGACGACGACCACCTACAACACGCCGCACCTCGACGCGTTCATGAAGAAGGCGATGGCCAAGGAGCCGCGCCTGCGCTACGGCAGCGCCGACGAGATGGCCCGCGAGTTCGAGCGCTGCGCGCGGGCCGACGACCTGTTCGAGCCGGCGGACGTCGCCGACCTCTCGCCCCTGTTCCCGCCGGCCCCGTTCCCGATCGCGGAGATCATCCTCGACGGCGAGCCGCGCCAGCGCTTCGACCTGCGTCACGGACCGCTGGTGCTCGGCCGCCACGAGGCCTGCCAGATCGTGCTCAACTCGCCGCGCCTGTCTCGCCTGCACGCCTGCGTGTACCTGCACCGCGGACGGATCTGGGCCGCGGACCTGCACAGCCAGAACGGCACGCTGTTTCAGGGCAGGGCGCTCGCCCCCGGCGTGCCGATGCCGTTCGCGGCCGGGGCCCAGACGTCGGTGTTCACGCTCTACAACCGCAACGTCGCGGTCCGCCTCGGCGCGCCCGAGAAGTGACGTGCGTGCGCCCGCGCTGTGGCTGTTCGGACCGGCGATCGCGTGGGGACTCGCCGCGGTCGCGGGGCTGACGATCACCGCGCGCG
>JAYUXQ010001049.1:0-3086 GCA_043752905.1 Nannocystis sp.
TGGCGGGATGCCCCAGTTCCATCGGCTGCTGGTGCTCGATTCGAGCGGCGCAGTCCATGGCATCGAAGTCGACGGCAGCGCGGTGCCAGCCAAACAAGCTGCTTTGGTGGCAAAGTCGTGGAAAGGATTGAAGCTAAAAAAACGTGCGCCTGCCGCGACTGCTGGCGCGTTGCCCGTCATCAAGCCCACCCGGCGCATCCGGCTGCTCTCCAGCCTGGGCGAGTTCTGTGCTCCTTCCAGGCAGACTCCATTCGTGCACTCGGTCAAGTCGTCTGCGAACGGCGCGCGCGCCGTTCTCACTACGCGCCAGAGCAGCGAAGACCCCGCGCGCGTGTACGACATCGAGAGCGGCGCGCTCTTGCGTGCGATCGCGCCTTCGGCATGCGGCGCCGTACTCGGCCCAGACGGTACCCGCGTCGTCACGGCGTCCGCCGACAGGCAGAGCGGCCAGCGGCGCATCGCGTGCTCGGACGCGGACACGGGCATGGAACACTGGAGCTGCGCAGTATTTCGCGAGTGCTCGTACGCGTACGTCGCACTTGCTGTCTCGCCCGACGGCAAGACGCTGGTGACCAGCTGCGACAGTAGTGACGGCAAGTCGTTGCTGGCCTTCCGTATGGCCGACGGCACACTGGTTTGGGCGGCGTCGCTCGGCAAGGGTGACGTGCGCGCGGAGGCTCTCGCGTTTTCGCCCGATGGCAAGCTGGTAGCTGCAGGGTGCTCCGATGAGTCACTACAGATCTGGGACGCCGCCGCCGGAACCCGACTCCACCACGTGCCCTACGACAACGCGCCGCGGGGGATCGCGTGGCTGGCAGACGGTACGCGGCTGGTCGCAAGCTCGAGCCACCTCACGGCCATCTGGGAGCTTGGTGCGAGGAAGCCGAGCGTGGTGTTGGCCGAGTACGAACGCGGCCGGTGCGCCGGCGACGTAATCGTGTCGAGCGCCGGCTTCATCGCAGCACGAGTCGATTGGACTCAGATCGACCTGTGGGATCTCGAGGGCGCGCTGCTCGAGCGTCTCGATCTCAAGAAAAAGGTCGGCGTCGCATCGCTCGCCGCGTGTCCAGGCGGCCTGCTGGTCGGCACCCAAGCCGACTGCGCGCTTCGCTTCGCCTTCACCCGCTAGAACCATTCCGAGTTCGACGACAGCATCATCGTCAACAATGTCTTACAAGCGGTCCCGGCGGCTGGCTGGCACTGGTAGACACTGACGCCGATGGAACTGAACGATCCGCAGCTCGTGGCTGCCATGCACACGCGTGGCGCGCTGCTTGTGTTCGCAGGCGCAGGCAGCGGCAAAACGCGTGTCATCACCTATCGAATCGCCAACCTGGTGGCCACCGAGCACGTGGCGCCATATCGCATCCTCGCGGTCACGTTCACCAACAAGGCGGCCGGCGAGATGCGCCATCGCCTCGAGGGAATGCTCGGCACGGACATCGCGCGCGATCTGTGGGTCGGCACCTTTCACGCCACGTCCGCCAAGCTACTGCGCCGCTTCGGCACCCCCGCCGATGACCCTCTCCGCCTTCGGCATGAATCTTCACGCCGCGACCACCGCCGACGGCCGCGACCGCAAGCAGCCCAGGGCGAATCTGCCGCTATCTGCTCCGCCCGCCCTTCGCCCATGACGCCGTCACGGCGCTTCCCGGCGGCCGCGTCCGTGTCTCCTTCAAGGCGCCCTGGCGCAGCGGCACCGCCCACGCTGACATGGACGCCCACCAGTTCCTCGCCCGCCTCTGCGCCCTGGTCCCGCCGCCCGGCTTCCACATGACTCGCTACTACGGCGTGTTCGCCAGCCACCATCGCCTGCGCGAGCGCGTCATCCCCAAGCCCGCCGCACCGCCGCAGCTCGCGCTGGACTTCGCCCTCCCCGACGACTCGCCCGCTTCCTCGCCGCGGCCACGACGCATCGCGTGGGCAAAGCTCCTCGCCCGCGTCTTCGCCATCGACATCACCTGCTGCCGAAAATGCGGCGGCCGCATGCGTGTCCCCGCGACCTCGACAAGATCGTCGACCGACGTCGGCATCCGGTCCACCGCCCTCACTCCGATCAACTACGCCTATTCGCATGGGCTCACTCACGAAGAGTTTTTGGAGGAACTCCGTCGGTTCGAGTACCGCAGTACTCTGGAAGCCTACGAGCCGATCGACGCCGCGGGTCTGGCCTTGAGCTTCTTCGACGGTAGCGTCCACGCGCCATTTGCGGAGGAAGTGCCGTACCGTGCTCTGCTTGTCCCTCTCGTCCGGCCGTGGATCGGCCGTTTCGGGACGGCGCTGTGCTCAGGGGTCGTTTTCTTCCTGCTGCATTGGCTTGTGTACGGGCTTGGCCCTGAGCCGTCGCATTTTTTCTCGGGCGCCATCTTCGCGTATCTGTTCATGTACGCGGGACTTGGGGCCTCTCTCGCCGCTCATGCGGGTGGTAACGCCGGAATCTGGCTCCTGGCGGTCTATGCAGCCTTCGCTGCGGAGTAGGCCCGTCCGGCCGTGTTCTGGCCGGGGGCTGACGCGGTCCCGCGCGCGAGCTATCCTCAGCGCGATGTGCCGCCTCGCCCTCGCCGTCCTTGTCCTCGTGCCCGCCTGCACGCGCGAGCCGGACCCAGGTCTGTCGACCGGGCCGGGCATCACGTCGGTGTCGCTCTCCTCCAGCTCGACCGGCGAGGCGTCGTCGTCGTCGTCATCGTCGTCGTCAACCAGCGGCGCCGAGGATAGCTCGGCCGGCGTCGCGGGGAGCTCCGGCACCGTGCCGGACATGGGGCTGATCCCAGACTTCGGGCCGGCGCAGCCGCCCGGCTGCAAGGGGAAGATTGACTTCCTGTTCTTGATCGCGCGCACCGGCACGATGAAGACCGAACAGGCGCAGCTCCTCGCCAGCCTGCCCGGGTTCATCGACACGATCGAGGCGACCTTTCCCGACTTCGATTCGCACATCATGGTCGCCAACCCGGAGGGCGAGTGGACGGGCTGGAATTGCAACGGCCCCGAGCAGTGCGGCAAGAAGCCATACATCTGCGAGTTTGCGCCGGGCTTCCAGTGCGGCTTCGAGACGTGGGAATCTATCAAGCCGTGCGACGAGACCCTCG
>JAYUXQ010001050.1:0-7623 GCA_043752905.1 Nannocystis sp.
GGCAGCGGGGAGGCGCGGGTCATGACGAGCTCCGTGCGGGTGAGATGTCCTCGGGGACAGGTCCGGCGCCGCGCCACAGGACATCGACGAGGCCGCGCAAAAAGGTCGGTACGGGCAGCGGGAGCTCGTGCTGGGCGCGGGTCACGAGCTCGAAGAAGACGTACTGCTGCACGCTGCCGAGGAAGATGCGGGCGAGCAGCTCGGGGTCGACGGGGCGCAGGCGGGCGAGCCGGACCTCGGCCTCGAAGTAGCCGGCGAGCAGCCGCAGGGCCCGCAGCGGCGGCGGGTTCGGCTGCGTGAGCACCTCGGGCAGGCCGCTCGGGTTCGGGTTGGCGTAGCTCATCATGATGAGGGGCATGAGCTTGCGGAAGAACTCGATGCCGGCGGCGCCGAGCTCGGTCATGTGCTCGCGCAGGTCGCCGTGACCGACGCGCGCCTCGAGGTCCTTGAGCCAGTCGAGCTTGGCGAACTGCGGGTGCATCGCGGCCTGGAACAGCTCGGCCTTGCTCTTGAAGCGGTTAAAAAGCGTGCCCTCAGAAACCCCGGCGCGCTCTGCAACTTCGGCGGTCGTCGCGCCGAAACCGTGTTCGAGGAACACGGCCCGGGCAGCGTCAATGATGGTTTGGTCCTTGATGGAGACTGGACGGGGCATCGAAAGTAAATGAGCCGTCGCTTAATAACTCGGGCCCACAAGCTTTACCAGTCGATTTTTATAGTCCCACCGTAATACTTTCGCGCCCGGGCCACGACGACGGCGACCGGGTCGGGGGGCTCGGACATGGCTCACCAGAACGCCGGGCGCGGCGGGAGCGGGGCGCCGCGCCGCACTTGCTGCACGGGTGATGCTCGTCGCCCGAGACATCTTCCAGCGCGCCGCACGACGGGCATCGCACCCACAGCCGGTTGACGCGGGTCGGTCGCCACACGCTGGTCCACACGCTGGCGACGAAGTTCTCGCCCAGCAGCTCGTTCATGGCGACGACATGGTGCTTCGAGAGGGCGCGTCGCATCGCCGCCTCGTCCTCCCACGCCGTCACCGTGAACTATGACGCGTCGGCGGTCCATTCCGGTGAATTAATTTTCCGCGGCGCCAGGAGGTTCGTCGCGTGCGAGGGCGTGCGCGAGGCTCATGTCGAGCTGGCTACGGATCATGCGGATGATGCTCTCGGTCTCGGCGGCGCCGACCCGGAGCCGCTGCATGAGCAGCGCGTGGGTCCGCTCGAACAGGCGCTCGCGGACGCGTACCAGCCAGCGCGCAGCGGTGGCCCGGTGGACCTGGTAGATGACGCCGATCTCGTCGATGCCGAGGCCCTCGATGACCTGGTAGCGGAGCAGGTTGCGCTCGCGCTGCTCGAGCCCGGCGAGCGCGGCCTGAAATGCGGCCTTGAACTCGCCGCGGTACCGCTGCTTGAAATAGTGGAGCTCGACGCCGTCGGCGGCGTCCGCCGCGTCGCCGAGGACGTCGAGCTCACCGGCGTCGACGCGCCGGTTCTCGCGGGTGGTCAGGCGCCGGGACTCGCGCAGGGCGGCCATGTAGAGCCAGCCCTGGAGGTCGCCGCGGCCGGTGTACTGGGCGAGGCGCGGGGGCTGGTCGCCCACACCGACGAACAGCAGGGCGGCGAGTCGCTGCTGGGCGTCCGCGACGACGGCGGGGGCCAGCCCCTCGCGGACCAGACGCCCGGCGACGGCCCGGAAGCACCGCTCGGTCAGGGCCGCGACCGCACGCCCATCGCCGCCGAGGCAGGCGCAGGCGATGTACAGGTCGGCGCAGCGCAGGGTCCTCAGGCAGGCAGCAGGCGGGACGTCGGCGGGCAGGCGAGCGGCCAGGTGGGCGAGGAACATGGCGGGTTCGACCTGTACTTCGGGCCATGTCGAAACAGCCAGCGACCAGACGGCCGCCAGCTCGTCGAGGTCGAGCGCCCCGGCTTGCGCGGCCGGGAGGTGGGCATGGAGCAGCGCGCGAGACAGCGGGGTCATGGTTGGGCCTGGGGCGGGTGGTCGGCGAGCCAGCGGCGGACGGCCCCGGCGATCGGTCGGTCATGGGCGTCGTGCGCGAGAAGCGAGGCGCGAAGGGCGAGGGCGCGGGCGGCGGGGCGTCCGCCCGGGCGCAGGTCGGCGAGCTCGGCGAGCGCGAGGGTGTGGACGGCCCGGACCTCGGGTCCGCTGTCGAGCATCGGCTCGCCGCGGGTGAGCGCGGCGGCGGCGAGCGCAGGCTGGCTGGTGGCCAGCCAGATCCGGGCCCGCCGGGCCAGAGCGACCGCGTGCAGGCTGCGCGGGGCGACGCCGCGATCGAGGCTGGCGATCACCTGGTCGAGCAGCGGAGTGGCGGCCGCGACGTCACCGGCGTCTTGCAGGGCGGCCGCGGTCCCACACAGCGCGCCGAGGGTGTCGATCGCCAGATCGCCGAACAGCGCCTGCATCGTGGCGTGGCCGCGCCGGCCGTGGTCGATGGCGCTGGCGGTGTCACCGAGCAGGCGGGCGCGCTGACCGATCGTGGTGTGGAGGATGGCGACGAAGCCGTCATCGGGGCCGACGGCGTCGCGGGCGATCTCGAGGGCGCGGAGGGTCAGCGCGAGCGCACCATCGACATCGCCGAGGGCGTGCGTCGAGGACCCGAGGTTGGCGAGGATCGCGGCGACGGTCCCGTGGCGCGGGCCGAGCGAGGCCTCGGCGATCCCCAGGGCTTCGAGGTGGAGCGCGCGGGCGTCGGCCGTGGCGCCGCTGGCGTTGTCGAGCTCGCCGATGTTCGTCAGCAAGATCGCCACCGCGGGGTGGCCCGAGCCGAGCACGGCGCGATCGATCGCAAGCGCCTCGACATAGGCAGCGCGGGCATCGACCGGGCGACCCGCGGCCCACAAGGCCGCGCCGAGGCTGTTGAGCGCCGAAGCGACGCGCGGGTCCACGGGGCCGTGAAGCGCGCGCAACTGCTGAACGCCGAGCTCGGCGAGGGTGACGCTGCGGGGGATGTCGTGGATCGCCCAGGCGGCGCGAGCCAGCCGCGTCGAGCGCAGGGCCGTGATCTCGGGGTCGCCGCCGATGTGCTCGAGGATGCGGTCGGCGTGGCGGGTCAGGGCCTCGACCTCGGCCGGCTGCTCGGGCGACAGCCGGACCTGGGTGGTCTGCAGCAGCCAGGCGCGAGCGGCCACCCTGTACTCCCCGGCGGCCTCGGCGGCCCACACAGCCTCGCGCGCGGCGGTCCGGGCCGCATCGAGGTCGATGGTCCGCTCATACAGCTCGGCGCGCAGCAGCTGGGCCTCGGCCTCGAGCGGACGGTAGGCCAGGCGCAAGCTGGCGCGCAAGGCGTCCTCGGCGAGGACGAGGCCCTGGGTGTAGCGGCCGGCGTCGAGCAACGCGCGTCCGCGGGCGAGCAGGGCCTGGGCCGCGGCGAGCTGACCGCGGGCGTGCGGCGCGTCGGGCAGCTCGCGTTGGGCACGCAGCGCCACGGGGTCGCTGCACGGGTCGAGCCGCGGGAGCGCGACCGCGGCCTGAATGGCGGTATCGACGAGTTCGACGCCGGGTACGAGGAGGACGTCGACCAGGCCAGCGAGCGCGAGCCGGCGCCGCTCGAGGCACTG
The DNA here is from genome assembly GCA_043752905.1 of Nannocystis sp. Taxonomy (GTDB): domain Bacteria; phylum Myxococcota_A; class Polyangia; order Nannocystales; family Nannocystaceae; genus Nannocystis. The sequence continues at coordinate 3,576 of JAYUXQ010001050.1, forward strand.
CATGCGCAGGTCGAGCAGCTGCGGCGATTGGTCACCGCGGACGTGGGTGGCCTGGCACACGTCGCTGTACAGGGCCCGCCATTTTTCGGCATAGATGTCGAGGGCGCTGCGGACCCGTGAGGCGACCTCGGCGGCGTGGCCCGCGGGGGCGGCGCTGAGGGCCTGTTCGACCTGGTCGGCGCGGGCCGGGCTCCAGACATCGCCGAGGCGATCGACGAGGCACAGGGGGGCGGCGTCGCGGCTGTTGAGCCAGCCGGCGGCGAGCGCCGCGGCCCCCGCGACCGGGAGCCACAGTCGGCGGCGGACCGGCGGCGGCTCGAGCTCGGCGAGCAGTTCGGCGAGCGTGGGGAATCGCTGGACCGGGTCGACACGCAGCGCGCGACAGACGGCCCGGTAGATGCGCAGGGGCATCCGCTTGCCCGGCGGGCGTGGGACGTGGCCGCCGAGCACCGCGGCGCGCAGGCTGGCGAAGTCGTCGTCGCCGGTCATGAACGGGTGGCGACCCGTGAGCGCCTCGTACAGGGCGATGGCGAACGCAAACTGGTCGGTGCGGGCGTCGACGGGCTGACCGAGCCACTGCTCGGGGGCCATGTACGCGGGGGTGCCGACCAGCGCGCCGGTCCGGGTGAGCCGGGTCGGGGAGGCGCCGGTGAGGTCGCGGAGGTCGACCAGCGAGTCCTCGGCCGAGTTGGCGGAGGTGCTGGCCAGTCCGAAGTCGGACACACGCACGCGGCCATCCGTCCCGACCAGGACATTGTCGGGCTTGAAGTCGCGGTGGACGACGCCGGCCGCGTGCGCAGCGATCAGACCGCGACCGGCCTGGATCAGGGTGGCGAGCAGCTCGCCACGCGAGTGGTGCCTGGCGGTCCGCCAGGCCGCGAGCGTGGCGCCGTCGACGAATTCCATCGCCATGAACACGCGCCCGTCGATCGCGCCGGCGTCGTACACGGCGACCACGTTGGGATGGCCGAGCCTGGCGAGAGCCTGGGCCTCGCGCAGCAGGCGGGCCTGATCGGCGGCGCTGCGGTGGGTGTGGAGCACCTTGACGGCGATCTTGCGGTCGAGCTCGGGATCATAGGCGGCGTAGACGACGCCCATGGCGCCAGCGCCGAGCCGCCGCAAGACGATGTAGCGGCCGATCCGCTCGAGCGGCGAGGGCTCGGCCGCGGCGGTCGACGGACCGAGGAACCGGACCAGCGCCGCGAGTTCGCCGCGGCAAGCGGCGCAGCCGTCGAGGTGGGCCTCGAGCGCGGCCCGCGGGTCCGGCGCGAGCCGGCCCTCGGCGCACGCGAGCAGGTCATCCTCTCCTGGGCACGCGTCGGTCATGGAGGGTCGCGGACCCAGCGTGACCCAGAAACGGGCCAGATGTCCAGGACCACGGCGCGGTCAACAGCAGCCGTTATAGCCCCAGGTGATGCACTGATAGAACTGGTTGACGTAGCCCTCCTGGTAGCGCTTGGTGAAGCAGGGGAACCCGCTGTTGCAGAAGTAACAGCGATACAGATCGCCGCTGGGGTCGGTCGCGGCGGTCAGTGAGAACGTGTTCGGGGCGAGCTCGCCGTCGCTCCCTGTCTCGCAGGGGATGAGGGTGTGCGCGCCGTCGTCCGCCCGCTGCACGCAGGCGTCGCTCAGCGGCATGTCGAGGAAGGCAGGGTCGTCGCTGGCGACGGCGACGGTCTCGGCCGCGGGCAGGTCGGCGAGGGTACCCTCGCGGGCGGCCCTTTCTTGCGGACATTCGTCGTCCTCGATCATCGCGAATGCGCTCGAAACGATCGGCGCCTGGACCCGGCCCTCGACGACGTCGCGGACGGTCGGGACGTCGATGTAGAGCTCGTCGCCGCCGACGCCGGCCAGGGGGTCGTGGCGGTCGGACGCGGGGCTCCGGGCGAGCGCGACCTCGGCGACCGGGCGGTTGATCTCGCGGGTCGAGGCGGCGGGGGTGGCCGCCTCGTCGCAGGCGCCAGCGAACAAAATGGTGAACATGAGGACGGACAGGGACAGCTTGTGGGTGTGCATGACGGGGTCTCACCAAGGAGAGGCACGCACCGGAGGCCTGTCGCACAGAAATGAAGAATTTATCGCCAGGCGGTGCCGAGGGCAGGTGCGCGCGTTTGGATCGAGGACCAGACGGCGTGATGCGAGATCGATCACGACTGCGAGGCTGCGACTCGCGCCCGGGTCTCGCCTCTCTCTACCAGGAGAGAGAAAAAATCATGATCCGCACCGCCGTTCTGATCGTCCCCCTGTTCACCGCGCTCCTTTGCGTCGCGTGTGACCCCGAGGCCTCGCTGGCCGACCACGACGCCCCCCAGTCCGCGGAGGTCCACGACGCGGCCGACCCCGCCGTCCGCGAGCTCGGCGTACACGCCTACGCGGTGCGCCCGCTCGCCCGCGGCGCCGAGGTCGACCTGCTCGGCCCCGATGGTTTGGTCACCGGCTCGCTCACCGTCACCGGCGTCGACGACCGCACGCCGCACCTCGACCTGACCTGGCGCGGCCAGCGTACCACCTTCGAGCTCGACATGACCCGCCCGGATGCGCCTCTGACTCTCACGGTCGGCGACGAGACCGTGACCGTGCTCCACGACGGCAACGACTGGGTCGCCGATGACGCGCAGGCGCTCGCGCTGCTGGACGGGGCGGCCGAGTCGTGGCAGCTCGCCCGCGCCGCCTTCACCGACGCGCACCTCGACGGCGATCTGCTCGGCTACGTCGAGAGCACGCACCTCGACGGCGCCACGAATATGTCGATGCCGGCCCTCGATATCTCGGCGAACCGCGTCACCGCGAGCCCGTGCCCCGGCTCCCAGTGCACGCAGAACACCTGCTTCTTCTGGCCGCGGCTGAGTCAATGGGCTTACGTGCCGCTGACGAACCAGTGCGTCGGCACCAACAGCTGCGGTTGCGGCTCGGGGTGACCGCGCCGCTCGGTCACGCCGGTGACGAGCGGACCGGGGGCGTCGGGGCCCGCCGAGCAGCGCGTCCGCGAGGTGCGGACAGTTCCCCGGGTGCAGCAGCAGGGCGAGGACTCGAACGCCGCCAGCACGTGAGCCCGCGGGATCCGGTAGGATGCGGACCGTGCCGCCCGCCGCACCTGTCCCGAAGCACCTGGCCCCCGCGACCGGTCGCGCGGGCCAGGTCATCGCGGGTGAGCCGACCCCACGGCCTGGCAAGCGCGTGCAGGGTGGGGTCGCCACCGCGGAGCTGACGTTGTCCGCCCGCGTCGGCGAGAACGCCGAGCTGTTCGCCCAGATCCTCGCGCTCCACATCCCGCCCGGCAGCCTGATCGCCGACGTCACCTATGGCCTGGGCGCCTTCTGGAAGCGGGTCGCGTCCGGCAGCTACCGCGTACTCGCCTCCGACATCGCCCTCAAGCCCGACCTTGCGATCCCTCCCGGCTTCACCCTGCGCGACGGCGTCGACTGCCGCGCGCTCCCCCACGCCGACGCCAGCCTCGACGCCCTCGTGCTCGACCCGCCCTACATGGAGGGCATGTATCGCCGCGACGTCACCCACATGGCTGGCTCCGGCACCCACGCGGCGTTTCGTCGGGCCTACAGCCAGAGCGCCGCCACCCCCGACGCCGACGGCCCGCGCTGGCACGAGGCCGTCGTCGACCTTTACGCGCGCGCCGGTCGCGAGGCCGCCCGCGTGCTGCGTCCCGGCGGCGTCTTCATCGTCAAGTGTCAGGACGAGGTCAGCGCCAACACCCAGCGTCTGACCCACGTCGAGCTGATCACCGGCTACGAGTCGCTCGGCTTCTACTGCAAGGACCTGTTCGTGCTCGTGCGCGCCAACAGCCCGGCCGTCTCGCGCCTCAAGACCCAGGTCCACGCGCGCAAGAACCACAGCTACTTCCTCGTGTTCACCAAAATTCGGGCCCGCCACGCCAGCGCCCGCAGCTTCGCCTGAGCCTCACCGCACCGTCGCCGTCACGATCATCCCGCTGCCGTCGGGCCGCGCCACGCGACCGATCTGCACCGGCGCGCCGATCGTCAGCACCCGCGCCACCTCGACCTGCATGTCGAGGCCCTTGTTCGCGTCGTTG
>JAYUXQ010001051.1:0-3083 GCA_043752905.1 Nannocystis sp.
ATGCGAGGATGCGAGGATGCGAGGACGCGAGGACGCGATGCCTCAGCCGCTTGCGCCGCGTGGGCCGGGCTTTTGCCGTTTCTTGCCGATCAGGTCGAACAGCGGCAGCTGCAGCAGCGCATCGGGCAAGCCGTCGCCCTTGCGACGGCGCTGGGCCTCCTCGTCGAGCACCGTCTCGATCGTGCCGCGGCAGCTGCCGCAGCCGGTCCCGGCGTCACACGCCTCCGCGACCTCGTCGACCGTGCGGGCGCCCTTGCGGATGCAGGCCCGCACCTCGTGCTCGAAGATCGAGCTGCACTGGCAGAGCAGGATCCGCACGTCTCCTGGCATAGCCCAGTGTGCTCCCGGCCGCCAGATGCGTGCATCCGTCAGCCGGCGTCGCCGCCGACGACCCCCGCGATCGCGCGACGATCGAGCTCCGCGCGCAGCTCCGCGTGCGCTCGCAGATCGGGGTCACGCGCCAGGATCTCCTGCGCGGCCGTCCGGGCGGCCTCCAGCAGCCGGGTGACCTCACCGGCCAGGCCGGCGATCCGCAGCCGCGGCGCGCCGGCCTGGCGCAGCCCGAACAGCTCGCCCGGCCCGCGCTCCGCGAGGTCGCGCTCGGCCACCTGGAAGCCGTCGCAGGTGTCCACGAGCACCTGCAGGCGCGCGGCGGCCTCCGAGGCCGGGCTCGCCGCGGTGTGCAGCAGGCACACCGGCGGCCCGGGGTCGACCGCCTGGGCCCGCGCGGCGCGGACCGGCGCCGGACCGTCGAGCTTGAGCTGCCCGCGCGCCGGCCTGTCCGAAAGTACAGGTGATCCGCGACCGATGCGCCCGCGCAGCTGATGCAGCTGGGCGAGCCCGAAGCAGTCCGCGTGCTCGACCAGCATCGCCTGCGCCGCCGGAATATCGACCCCGACCTCGATCACCGTCGTTGCGACCAACACGTCGATCTCGCCGGCGCGAAACGCAGCGACCGCCGCCTCCTTGTCACGCGCGGCCATGCGGCCGTGCAGCACCCCGATCTCGCGGCCCGGCAAACGCACCCGCAGGTCGGCCGCCGCCTCCTCGACGTCACTCACCTCGCGCGTGCCGGCCTCGACCTGCGGGCACACCACGAACGCCGATCGCCCGCGCTCGACCAGCCCCGCGATCGCCGTGCGCGCGCTGGCCAGGCTGCGCGGGCCCGCGAACAGGCGCGTCACCGGCGGCGTGCGCCCGGGCGGCAGCTCATCGAGCACCGACACATCGAGCTCGCCGAACAGCGTCAGCGCGAGCGTGCGAGGGATCGGCGTCGCCGTCATCACCAGCAAGTGCGGCGCGCTGCCCTTGTCGCGCAGCAGGGCCCGCTGGCGCACGCCGAAGCGGTGCTGCTCGTCGATCACCACGAGGCCCAGGCGCCGAAATTCGACCCCCTCCGTCAGCAGCGCGTGCGTGCCGATCAGCAGGTCGAGCGTCCCCGCGTGCACGCGCGCCAGCAGGCCCGCGCGTTGCGGCCGCGGCGTCGATCCGGTCAACAGTCCCATGCGCACGCCCGCCGCCTCGCACCACGGCGCGAGGCTCTGCAGGTGCTGGGCCGCGAGGATCTCGGTCGGGGCCATGATCGCCGCCTGGCCACCCGCGTCGATCACCCCGAGCGCCGCCGCGAACGCGACCAGAGTCTTTCCGGCGCCGACCTCCCCCTGGACCAGTCGCAGCATCGGTCGCGGGGTGCCGAGGTCCGTCTCGATCTCGTCGACCGCACGCCACTGCGCCGCGGTCGGCTCGAACGGCACGCAGGCCCGCAGCCGCTCGCGGCGGTCGACCTCGCCGCTGAGCAGCCCCACGGGCGCCGCCGCGGCGCGATAGGCCGCGCGCTGGCGTAGCAGCGCGAGTTGCACGTGCAACAGATCATCGAACAGCACGCGCCGGTGCGCGGGCGACTTGCCGGCCTCGATCTCGCGCAGCGCCGCGTCGGGCAGCGACTCCGACGGCGCGTGGAGCATACGCAGCGCGGGCAACAGCCCCGGCAGACCGAGCCGCTCGCGCAGCGGGTCGGGCAGGGGATCGGCGGGCGCCCGCGCCTCGATGCGGGCCAACGCAGCGAGGCACAGGCGCGCGACGCTGCCCTCGCCGAGCCCCTCGATCTCCGGATACAAGACGGCGATCGCCGCGCCCTCGACCTCGGCGTCGTGCACCTCCGGGTGCATCAGCGCCACGGTGTCGCCCTTGCGCTGGGCCTTGCCGATCAGGCGCACGCGCTTGCCGGCCGCCGAGCGCTCCGCCAGCCCGCCGACGCGATGGAACCACCGCGCGACGAACACCCGCGGCCCCGCGGGCGTCTCCTGCACCAGCTCCATCGCCGCGTTGTAGCGCCCGCGAAAGAAGCTCTGGCGAAACCTGCGGATCGTCGCCTCGATCACCACCAGCGCCCCGTCGGCGACGAGGTCGACGCGATCGCGGCGGCGGTGATCGCGATACCCCGACGGGATCCAGCGCACCAGATCCCAGCAGTCGTGGATCCCCTGCGCGCGCAACTTATCGGCCGTCTTCGGCCCGATCCCCGGCAGCCCGGCGAGCCCGTCCCACGCGCTCGCGGTGCTGTCCCCGGGGACAGGTTGCTTCGCGGACCCACGCGGGCGCGCCGCGGCCTCCACGCGCTCACGCGACCTGGACTTCGGGGCAGGTTCCGCGGACCTGTCCGCAAGGCCACCCGGCGGGAGCGGCAGCTCGGGCTGCGCCGCGGGCTCGCCAGCCCGGCTCGGAGGTGTGCGCGCCACGGGCCTCGCTGCTGCGGGCCGTCAGCCCATGCTGCTGGGCGGCGTGAACGAGAAGCGCAGCTCGTGGTCGCACAGGAAGTACACGCTGCCCTCGACGATCTTGTGGTTGTCGACCCGCGTGCCCTCGAACTCGACGCCATTGGTGCTGCCGAGGTCCTTGATGAAGTAGTCGGGCCCGCGGCGGACGATCGAGCAGTGACGACGCGAGATGTTGGCGTCCTTGATCGGCAGGTCGCTAAACTTCTGCCCGCGACCGATCACGTACTCCTCCTTGTCGACCTCGAACCACTGGTTCTCGAACATCAGGTACAGCGGACGCACCTGCTGCGGGCCAGGCTTCGCGGC
>JAYUXQ010001052.1:0-3080 GCA_043752905.1 Nannocystis sp.
ACGACGCCGACGAGTACGACGACGCCGACGGAGCCGACCAGCGAAGTGACGGGCGGCCCGACGAGCGACCCCACGGACACGACGCAGGGGACGGTGACGACGACGGTCGACACGGACACGACGCAGGGCACGACGGTCGAGACCGACAGCGGTGACACGACGGGCGGGACGACGGACGGGACCACCGGTGGGACGACGGGCGGGACGACGGATGGCACGACGGGCGGGACGACGGGCGGGACGACCGGCGACACGGACGGCAGCAGCAGCACCGGCGCGATGGGCGTATGCGGTGACGGGGCGGTCGACGCGGGCGAGGAGTGTGACGACGGGGCGAACAACGGCGACATGGGCTCGTGTCATGTGGACTGCAAGGTGGATGTCTGCGGCGACGCGCTGGTCGGGCCGGGGGAGGGCTGCGACGACGGGCCGGACAACGGCGACATGAACGCGTGCAAGTCGGACTGCACGCCGGCGGTGTGTGGCGACGGGCTGATGGGGCCGGGGGAGGGCTGCGACGACGGCAACGTGGACGACGCCGACGCGTGCACGAACGCGTGCGCGCTGGCGACCTGCGGCGACAGCATTGTTTCGGTCAGCGAGGAGTGCGACGACGGTAACCAGGAGGACACGGACCTGTGCACGAGCAACTGCACGATCGCCGAGTGTGGTGACACGATCGTGCAGCCGGTGGCCGGCGAGGCGTGTGACGACGGCTTCGAGAACGGGGACGCGGCAGATTGCACGGCGACCTGCAACCTGGCGACCTGCGGCGACGGCCTGCTCCACAACGCGGGGATGGGCACCGAGCAATGTGACAACGGCGGGGCGAACGGGCCGGGCAAGGCCTGTAATGCGCTGTGTGTGCTCAATGTCTGCGGCGACGCGGACCTCGGGCCCGGCGAGGGCTGCGACGACGGCAATCTGGCCGAGGGCGACGGGTGTAACAGCATCTGCGCGCTCGAGGTGTGCGGCAACGCGGTCAAGGACTTCGGCGAGGCCTGCGACGATGGTAAAAATGGCGACCAGGACGATGGCTGCACAGACCAGTGCACGAAGCCGGTGTGCGGCGACAGCTTCGTGCAGGCGAGCCTGGGCGAGACCTGCGACCTCGGCGGGCAGAACAGCAACACCGGCGCGTGCACGCTGACGTGCACGGCGGCGGTGTGCGGTGACGCGCTGGTGCAGGCGGGGGTCGAGCAGTGCGACGAGGGGGCGAACAACGGCAACGGCAAGGCTTGCAAGGCCAACTGCACCGATAACGTGTGCGGCGACGGCTTTGTGGAGGTCGGGGTCGAGGACTGCGACGACGCCAACGCGATCGACAACGACGCGTGCAGCAACGTGTGCAAGGCGGCCTCGTGCAACGACGCGGTCAAGAACGGCCAGGAGGTCGACGTCGACTGCGGCGGGCCGACGTGTGGCCTGTGCCCGACGGTCCTCCTGCTCGCGGGCGGCAATACGGGGCCCAACGGGCACGTCGGCGCGACCTTTACGAGCGCGCTCGGCTGGATGACCACGCCGCTGGCGGGCGTGACGGTCGATAACGTCGACCTGGCGATGACGTCGGCGAACGTCGGCGTGGGCGTGTTGCGCTACACGAAGCTCAACGACCCGCTCGATAATCGTCTGCAATACACGGCGTGGAACAACGGGGCGTGGGCGCCGGTCGCGAACGTCAGCAACTTCACGACCTTCCATCCGCCGGCGATCGACGCCGCCGATACGACGCCGCAGGTGGTGTTCCGCGGGACGGACGGGAAGTATTATTATACGGCGTTCGTTAACAACGCCTGGACGGCGGCGCAGGCGACCGGCACGTCCGGACCGATCGCGGGTGATGTCGCGGCGCTCGGGGCCAACGCGGCGTACTTCTACGCCAACCAGGCCACCAACCAGATGTTCAGCGTGGACCGCAAGAACGCCGTCTGGGCGGCGCCGGTCCTCGCGTCCGGTATCTATCACAAGGGGTTGCAGCCCAACCTGGTCACGATGACCGCGGGGTCTGCCGAGCTGATGGCGCTGTGGCCGTACATCAACCCGGACCTCAAGAAGGTGCGCTACGGGGTGCGGATCAACGGGGTGTGGCAGGCCAACGCGGACGTGCCGAACGCGCTGACCACGTTTCGTGTCGGCACGGCGCCGCTGCCTCTCGGGCGGGTCGCGCTCGTGTATCACGGCACGGACGACAAGCTGTACGCGCAGCTGTTCACCGGCGGTCAGTGGTCACCGGCCTTCGGCCTGCCCGGCGCGCCGACGATCTCCGGGACGCCGGCGGTCGTGCAGGGGGTCGGCATCTACGAGGCCGAGGTCGCGTACATCAGCGGCGGGCAGGTGTTCCACACCCGCTTCGACGCCGACACGTTCACGTGGAAGGCGCCCGTCGTGGTCGGCGGCGCGGACATTCGCAGCGTCGCGCTCGCGCGCAGCAAGTGACAGCCCAGGCGGGTCCCGGCGTCAGTCGGGGCTCGCCTGTCGTGATAGCCGCCGTCCGGCCCTCAGCGACGTTCGCTGAGGCCGAGGCCGATGGCGATGCCGATGCCCAGGAAAGACATCGAGAAGCAGGCCACTGCTTGCTTCTCGGCGGCTCCGCTGAGCACGAGGACGACGAGCAGGCCGAGGACGACGACGAAGCCGAAGGCGAGGATCAGGGATACGCTGCGCACCACGGTAGTCTAACCACTTGGCCAGCCGGGCGCCGCGCGCATTTTGCGCGGGTGGTGGTGGTGGTGGTGTTGGTGGTGGTGGTCAGTCGCCGACGACGGGGACGGCCTTGTCGCGGGCCGACACGAGATAGTCGACGATGCGGTCCTGCTCGGCGGCGGTGAAGGCGACGAAGTGGCCGTCGAGGCCGTCGGGCTGCTTGCGCATCAACACGACGCCGGTGATGCCGGCGTTGTTGCCGGACGCGGGTAGCGGGGTCTCGCGCAGGAAGCCGCTCACCGTGTAGTTGCAGGCGTGCTTCTCGTCGTCCGCGTATTGATCACAGGGGGCGGGGAACAGGTTCTTGCCGCCGACCTCGAGGCGCGCGCCGATCGCCAGGCTGCCGGCGGTGCGCAGGGGGGTGTAACGATCGCCGT
>JAYUXQ010001053.1:0-7614 GCA_043752905.1 Nannocystis sp.
CCCCCCGACCGCGCGCGAGTGCTGCGCGGCGGGTGTGCACCTGCCCGAGAGGACATGTCGCATCGACCCGCGCTGTCGGCCTGCGCTCAGGACAGGCGACGTGGCCGAGGCGGTGGTCGTCGTCCGTAACCTCTGGACCGAGGAGCTCATGCCGTGGACCGGGCCGGTCGTGCTCGACCGCGCGGCGCTGGGACGGTTCCTGCGCTGTCACAACACCGGCCTGCCGGGCGAGCATCCGCCGGAGCTGATCGCCAGGGTGCTCACGACTGCCGAGAAGTTCGGCGCGCGCAAGATCCACGTCGTCAGCGGCTATCGCAACGCCAAGTACAACCTGATGTTGGCGAAGAAGGGCCGCGAGGTCGCGCGCGACAGCAACCACACGCGCAGCCAGGCGATCGACTTCTCGCTGCCGGGCGTCGACACCGAGAAAATTTACAAGTACCTGCTCAAGGCCCACCCCGGCGGGGTGGGCTACTACCCGGTGAGCAGCTTCGTGCACGTCGACACCGGCAAGCGCCGGACCTGGCGCGGCACCTGAGCCGCGGCACCGACGGATCCACTCAGGGCTTGAGCGTGCGGCGCTCCTCGAGCGCGGCGTCGACCTCATCGCGGCTGTACGGGTACTTCGTGTACGTCCCGGTCCGCCAGTCCTCGAGGGTGTCGGCGAAGTGCGGGCTCTCGGGATCGCCGCTGTTGCCGCGCGGGAAGTTGATGAAGGCCTCCGGGGTGCCGTCGTCCTGGAAGCGGGTGACGAGGCGGAACACGGGGCCGTCGGTCGACTCGAAGCGCTCGACGACGTCGGTGGTGTCGGCGACGTAGAAGGTGCTGGCGGAGACGTTGACGGTGTCCTCGCCGCCGTTCGTCGGGACCCAGGCGCCATCGAGCTTGCCGCCGAGGCCGTTGTGGAACACGCTGCCGTGGCGCATGCCCCACTGATACATCGAGGGGTTGACGGCGCCGAACTGGTCGCCGAGCCAGGCGGCGGTGTCGGACAGCGCGCTCATGACGAGGATCTCGCGGCTCGGGTCGAGCACGCCGTCACCGTCGGGGTACTCGCCGGTGAGCGCGAGCGCGGTGATCTTGAGCGCGGTGACGCCGGAGGCCTCCATGACCGGGCCGAACACGATCGGGAGGTCGTCCTTGTAGACCTGGGTGGCGAGGAAGTGGGCGAAGGCGTGGAAGGCCAGCGCGCCGGGCTGGTCCTGCTGCATCGTGCGGTCCCAGTCGACGGTCAGCAGCTTCACGAGGGTCGCGAGGTCGGGGCGGTCGCGGAAGTTGAGGAGGCTCTCGTCGCTCGGGACCTTGGCGAACACCTCGGCGAGCACCGGCAACAGCTGGTCAGCGACGCCGCTGTGCGTGTCGGTCTGGATGCCCTGCATGTCGGCGACGGTGACCTTGCCCTTGCCGGTGAGGTCCTCGAGGCGCGACGTGATGCGCCCGGCGCGATAGCCCGGGTCGTAGAAGGCGCCGTAGTACCAGGGGTCGTTGTGCACGTCGCCGTCGGCGGTGAAGCCGAAGGGGTCGTTGTTGGCGGTGACGATGAAGCCGGTCTTGTCGGCGTGGCTGCGCGGCAGCTTGTCGGCGGTCAGGTACTGGCCATTCCAGTAGTTGGCCTTGTCGTCGCCGTCGACCACGGTGTAGGGCATCGGCCGCAGCGAGGGGTCGCCGCGGTCGGGCACCAGCGTGCTCAGGTGATAGCTGATGCCGTCCTTGTCGGCGCCGAGCCAGTTGAAGGTGCCGACCTCCATCTTCTCGACGGCCAGCTCCCACTCGTGCACGTTGGTCGCGCGGCCCATCGCGATGAACGCGGCGGCCTCGTTGGTCGCGCGAAAGCCGGTCCAGTTGATCAGCACGTGGCGGCCGGCGTCGACGATCAGCGCCTCGGGGAACGGCAACGCCTCGCCGAGCAGCACGCCGTATCCCTCGACGTCCTCGACGACGAGCGTGACCGCGGGGGCGCCCTTGACCTTGATCTCCTCGCTGCGTGAGGTGATCGCGACCGACTTGCCGCCGGCGTTGACCTTGCCATCGGTGACGCTGACCGACAGCAGGTCGAGGCAGTCGGCGAAGCCGGTGGTGGCGGCCCACTGCACGTGGCGGTTGTGACCGAGCTGCACGCCCGGCGCGCCCGCGAAGCCGAAGCCCGCGGCGTCGAAATCGCCACCGCGGTCGATGCTGTTGAGGTGCTGCGCGTACATGACGCTCGGGCTCTGCAACGGCTGGTGCGGGTCGTTGGCGATCAGCGGCTTGCCGTTGTCGGTGAAGCGCCCGTCGACCGCCCAGTTGTTGCTGCCGAGCACGTGGAAGGCTGACAGCGCGCCGTGCATGCGCTGCAGCGAGGCGGCGGCGTCGGGCGGCAGGTGCTTGCTCGCGTGCGCATGCATGGACTTCAGGGCGTCGGGGCCGGGGGTCTTCGGGCTCGGCGCGCCGCCGCTGGCACCGGGGCGATCCTCGGGCGGGACGCCGAACACCGGCAGGCCGGGCCGCAGCAGCTCGATCGAGGCGTAGGTGGCGGGCGCGACGCGCTGGACCACGCTGGCGAGGAACTCGTACTCGAGGGTGTTCGAGTTGCCGAACATCAGCATCTTGGCGATGACGAAGGGGTCGACGTTGTCCCACTTCTCCGGCGTGTAGCCGGCCTCGCCGAAGCCGTAGGGCGCGGCCGCGTCGCCCGCGGCGATCTCGTCGATGCGCTTGTTGACGCCGGCGACCCACGCGGTGAAGAGGGCGTAGTCGGCGGGCGCCTCGGCCTTGAAGCGATCGCGGTCGAGCGCGCCCCAGCGCTTGAAGTCGAACAGCCGCGAGATCTTATCCTCGTCGACCTTGGACTCGCCGAGCACCTCGGCGCCGCGCCCGTAGGCCCGGCGACGCATCAGGTCGATCTGGAACAGGCGGTCGGTCGCCATCTGGTAGCCCGCGGCGTAAAACAGGTCGCGGTCGTTGGCGGCGTAGATGTGCGGGATGCCGCGCTTGTCGATCAGGATCTCGACCTCACCGTGCAGGCCCGGGAACACCTCGGGGTCGCCCAGCGGCTCCTCGCTGTCACCCTCGGTGTCGCCATCGGTGTCGGTCGCGCCAGCGGTGCTCGCCCCGCCCCCGCCGCAAGCGAGAGGGGTCGAGAACAGCGCGAGGAGGGCGAAGAGGCGGGGGACCAGCATGCTCGCTACCCAAGCACAGGTGGCACCCGAGCACAAGAAATCCGCTACCACTCGGGACGAAAGCGCAGGATCGTGTCGCGCACGCGCTGGTACACGGCGACCGTGGCCTTCACGTCCCCGCGGTTGTAGGCGGCGATCGCCTCGATGTCGCCGCGGGCATAGGTCGGCGCGACCTGGCTGCCGTCGAGCGTGCCCTTGGGCGACTCGACGCCGAGCGCCCAGCACAACACATCCAGGCCCGCGGGCCCGAGCGCGCGGCCGGGCTGGAGCAGGCGGTAGAGGTCAAGGTGCGGGCGCAGTTCATAGGGCTTGCCGAGCAGGTCGACGCGCGCGGGCACGCCGTGCAGGAGACTTCGCGTGACGAGGAAGGGCACGTCGAAGTTGCGGCCGTTGTAGCTGACGACGACCTCGGCCTGCGAGGCGAGGATCCAGAACGCCTGCAACAGCGTGCGCTCGTCGACGACGCGCAGCCACGCGGGGTAGTCGGACTGTTCGCACGAGCGGCCCTCGGGCGGCACCGCGAGCACGGTGACGGCAGCCTCGTCGGGGGGTGACTCGCCGTCGGCGAACGCGAGCGAGACGACCCGGGCGAGCAGCGGCGAGAGGCTGCACGCGAGATCGGCGGCCCCGTCGTCGCCGCCGGAGAAGCGATCGAGGGCCTTGCCGACGCTCGCAGGCAGATCCATCCGCGGCTGGGCCGGCACGGTCTCGATGTCGAACACCAGCGAGCGGCACAGCACGTCGGCGACCGGTCGATGACCCTCGCCGAGGATCGTGGACACGTCGACCTCGCCGGGCTGCATCGGACGAATTTTACGGACCCCGAGCTGCAGGGCGCCCTGATACAGCTCGGCCCGGAACATGATCTTGACGATGCATCCCCGGACGATCGATCGACCGGCCTCGATCGCGTCGGGGGCGTCGTCCCAGATCTTGCCGGCGAGCACCCGCGTGGCGTCGGCGACGCTGAGATCGAGGAATGGCCTGCCCTGGCGCGTGCGGCCCTCCTGCACGGCACGCACGCACGCGTGGGCGATGTACAGCCGGTTCGGATCGGCGACGACCTCCGACAGCGACGCGACGGCCTCGGGCGCGGGGGCTTGCATGCGGGGGCTGAGCATATCCGCACCCGCCGCGGATGCACCTGAACAGGCACACAGCGTGACCTGACCGACGCGGGCTGGCGCGCGCGCGCGAAACGATGCAGCCTCGCGCGGGTCGAACTGCCGCGAAGTTCGCGTGGAGAGAACAATGACGAAGCGACTCAAGGCCCTGTCCCTGTCCCTGCCCCTCCTGCTCGGCGCCTGTAACCCGGGTGAGCGCGGCGGGACCCCGTCCGCGGCCCCGCGCGAGCCCGCGAAGGACGACAAGGCGACGCCGGCCCCGGCCGCCAACCCGCTCGCCGCGCTGGGACCCCTGAGCGCCATGATGGCCAACAACCTCGAGGCGCCCGGCCCGTACGACGCGCCGACCAAGTCCGCGAATTTTAATAAAGACGCGCCGCACTTTCTCACCCTCGACCTCCATGGGGCGATCGACGATCTCTCGCCGATGAACCTGCTCGGCGGTGGCGGTGGCGTCACCGAGCTGCGGGCGATCACCGAGCGGCTGCGCAAGGCCGCGGCCGACGCGAATGTGCGTGGTCTGATCCTCCGCGTCGACGATCCGGCGATCGACATGGCGAGCGCCCAGGACCTGCGCGCCGCGATGATCGCGTTCAAGGGCGAGGGCGCGCGCAAGCTGGTGTGCCACGCCGACGGCGCCGACAACATGACCTACTTCCTGCTCAGCGCCTGTGACCGCATCGGTCTTCAGCCGCTCGGCGAGGTCGCGATCACGGGCCCTGCCGCGACGCCGATCCACCTCAAGGGTCTGCTCGACCGCCTCGGCGTCGTGCCGGACTTCGTGCACGTCGGGGCGTTCAAGGGCGCCGCGGAGCCGCTGACCCGGCGCGAGCCCTCGAAGGAGATGCTGGCGACGCTCGGGGCGATCGTCGATCAGATGTACGCGAGCATGATCGACGCGATCGTCGAGGGCCGCGGTCTCGGTCGCGAGCAGGCCGTCGCGGCGATCGACCGCGCGATGTTCTTCGGCGAGGCCGCCGTCGCGGCGAAGCTGGTCGACGTCGTCGCGCCGTGGGAGAGCTTTCGCGACGAGGCGGCCGCCGGTACGGCGTGGAGCCGCATGAAGCTCAAGGAGAGCGCGGGCGCGGGTGGCCTCGACGTCGAGAAGTTACAGGTGTTCCTCGGCATGTTGCCGGCGAAGCGACCGACCGACCCCCACGTCGCGCTGGTCTACGCGGTCGGCAACATCGTCGACGGTCGCGGTGGCGGACTCGTCGGTGCGCGTAGTGAGATCGCCGGGCACACCTTGTCGGCCGCGCTGTACAAGCTGGCCGAGGACGACCGGGTCAAGGCGGTGGTGCTGCGCGTCAACTCCGGTGGCGGCAGCGCGCAGGCCTCCGAGGAGATCTGGCGGGCGATGGCTGCCGTCAGGGCGAAGAAGCCGGTCGTCGTGTCGATGGGTCGCGTCGCGGCCTCCGGCGGCTACTACATCTCCGCGGGCGCGACGAAGATCTTCGCGCAGCCCGACACGCTCACCGGATCGATCGGCGTCGTCGGCGGCAAGATGGCGCTCGGGGCGATGCTCGGCAAGCTCGGCGTCGACACCTACGCGGTCGGGCGGGGCAAGCACGCGACGATGTGGTCGGCGATGACGCCGTGGACGCCCGAGGAGCGGGCCATGGTCCTCGGCATGATGGAGGACGTTTATAAAGTGTTCGTCGGGCGCGTCGCCGAGGGTCGCGGCAAGCCGTACGAGGCGGTCCACGCGCTGGCGCAGGGCCGCGTGTGGACCGGGCTGGCCGCCAAGGGCCACGGCCTCGTCGACGAGATGGGGGATCTCGACGCGGCGCTGACGGAGGCGCGCAGGCTCGGCCAGGTCGGCCTCGATGTCGCGCTCGAGACCTACCCGCCGGAGCCGACGCTCAAGGACGTGCTCGAGGGGCTCGTGGAGGCTTCGCCGGCCGATCTGCTCGGCCGCGTGGAGTTCACCGCGGCGATCGAGCAGATCCGGGCCGAGCTGGGCCACGGGGCGGTGACGGCCGTGCTCGAGACGCTCGGGCAGGCGATGCAACTGCGCCGTGAGCCGGTGCTCGCGGCGACGCTGCTGCCGATCACGATCCAGTGAGCGCGCGGTCGCGGTATCCTCGCGGCCCCGTGGACCGCGACCCGCCGAGCTCGCCCCTGTTGGCCCGCCTGCTGCCAGGTGGGCCGACCACGTCCGTCGGTCGCTGGACCGATCGCCTGAGCGTGGTGCTGCTGATCGTCTTCGCGATCGTCGTGCTCGCGGTGTTCCGCGACTTCGGCGTCACGTGGGACGAGCGCCCGCACATGAGCTACGGCGACCTCATCGGCCGCTTCTTCCTGTCGGGCGGCGAGGACACGCGCGCGCTGACTTTTCGTGCCAACTATTACTACGGTGGTGGCTTCGACGCCCTCGGCGCGGCGTTTCGCTGGCTGGTCCGGCCGATGAACCAGCACATGGCGATGCACCTGCTGGGCGCGCTGCTCGGCATCCTCGGCGTCGTCGGTACGTGGCGCCTCGGACGACGGCTCGGCGGTCCGTTCGTCGGGCTGGTCGCCGGTCTGCTGCTGGCGTTCAATCCGGTCTACTTCGGGCACATGTTCAACAACCCGAAGGACCTGCCCTTCGCGGTCGCGTACGTGTGGGCGATCCACGCGCTGGTCGGGGTGATCGCCGCCCTGCCCCGCCCCACGCGCGCGCAGTGGCGACGGGTCGCGGTGACGATCGCGGCGGCGATGAGCGTACGGATCGCCGGCGTGCTGCTGCTGTGTTACCTCGGCCTCATCGTCGCGCTGTACGCGTTCGCCCAGGGTCGCGCGCGCCGCAGCGTCGAGGCCGGGCTCGAGGTCCTGTGGCGGGTCGGCGGACGCGCGTCGCTCACCGCGCTCGGCGCGTGGGTGCTGATGCTGCTGACCTGGCCGTGGGCTCTGCTCGACCCGCTGCGCCGGCCCTTCATCGCGCTGACGCACATGAGCATGTTCCTGATGCACAAGCGCCTGATGCCGTTTCGCGGCGAGGACATCTGGACCTTCGACATCGGCCGCGACTACCTCCCGACCTACTTCGGCATCCAGCTTCCGGAGGTCGTGCTGCTGTTCGGGCTGCTCGGCACGGTCCATGGGGTCTACACGCTGGCGCGATACGGACGCCGGCAGCGGGTGCTGGTGCCGGCGCTGGCGCTGCTGCTGCTCGGGCTGTCGATCTGGCTCCCGCCGGTCTACGCGATCTACAAGCGGTCGATCCTGTATGACGCGTATCGCCACTTCCTGTTCGTCGTGCCGTCGCTGTCGGTGCTCGCGGCGCTGATGATCGACCGCCTCGCCGCGCCGCTGTGCGCCCGGCTCCCGCGCTTCGGGCCGGGGTTGGTCGG
>JAYUXQ010001054.1:0-3079 GCA_043752905.1 Nannocystis sp.
CATCTCTCGAGCTCGCGGACACACGGAAACTGAGCGGCGTCGTCGCGGTGGTATTGAAGCCGTAGTCAGTCGTCAAGCTGGCCACGGGCTCGTGATCGCGGCGGCGTCTCCCGGGGGCGTCCGCAACCGCGCACCCGGCCGCTCAACTATCGGGCGGGCCGCGGCCCATGCAACTCGCTCGCGGCGACGACGGGGAGCTCGACGGGGCGGCCGCTTCGGGCGATGCGCCCGCTCGCGGCGACGGGTAGGAGGTCGCGGTAACGGGCGCAATGGCTCAGCCACCGCGAAGCACAGGTCCTTCGGACCCGACCACGGCTGTCTCGACCCGGATCGCTCCAACGGCCTTCCGCGCGCGAACGAACCTCGCTGTCATCTCCGGGCCCCCGGGCGACAGACGGATCTTGCGCCGCACGCCCCCACTTGCGACCCTGAGCGACCCCTTGCCCATGCGCCCAACCTTGCCAGGTGCGACCCGTCCAGGCGATGCCCTGGGGGCCACGCGAACCCCCCCCGGTGCCACGCGTGTCGCCGCGCCCGCGCCCGGCGTCTCACTCGACGAGCCCACGCCGGGCCCCGGCGAGACCCTGCACGCCTTCCCGGTCCCGCTCTCGCCGCAAGGCCCCTCGCCTCCGGGCGCACCCGAACCGACCCCGAGCACGGAGCGGACCACCCTGCGTGAGCGCGCGTCGGCGGCGATCAGCGGCCTCGACAGGACCGCGATCAGCAACTCGGCCGGCAGCCGGCCGTCGCTCGAGGAGACGCTCCCGCGCACCGGCGACCCGCGAAAGATCAACCGCTTCGCCGTGCTGCGCCAGATCGGCGCCGGCGGCATGGGCGTCGTCTATGCCGGCTACGACGAGGAGCTCGACCGCCGCGTAGCGATCAAGGTCGTCCGCGAGGACATGGTCGCCAGCCAGGGCCGCTCTCGCATGCTGCGCGAGGCCAAGGCAATGGCCAAGGTCTCACACCCCAACGTCGTCCAGGTCTACGAGGTCGGCGAGTTCGCCGGCCAGGTGTTCGTGGCGATGGAGTTCGTCAAGGGCACCACCCTCGCCGAGTGGTTGACCGCCGAGGAGCGCGCCTGGGAGGAGGTCCTCGAGATGTACCTGCAAGCCGGGCGCGGCCTCGCTGCCGCCCATCGCCAGGGCCTCGTGCATCGCGACTTCAAACCGGACAACGTGCTCGTCGGCGCCGACGGTCGGGCCCGCGTCCTCGACTTCGGCCTCGCGCGCGCCGAGAACCAGCGCGCGCCCGAGCTGGACTCGGCGCAGGTCCGCGTCAGCCCGCCCTCGTCGGCGCTGTCGACCAGCCTGACCATGGCCGGTGCGATCATGGGCACCCCCGCCTTCATGTCGCCCGAGCAGCACCTCGGCGAGCCCACCGACGTTCGCAGCGATCAGTTCAGCTTCTGCGTCGCCCTCTACGGCGCCCTCTACGGCCACGCCCCCTTCGAGGGCCTCACCCTCATGGAGCTCAGCGAGAACGTGATCGAGGGTCAGCTGCGCCCGCCGCCCGCCGGCACCCCCGTGCCCGCGTGGGTCTTCGAGGCCCTGCGTACCGGCCTCGCCACCGCGCCCGACGACCGCCATCCATCGATGGACACCTTGCTCGCCGCGCTGACGCCCGACCAGGTCACCATGTCGCGGCGGCGCTGGCAGTGGCCCGCCACGCTGGTCGGCGTCTCGATGCTCGCCGTGCTCCTCACGCTGCTCGTCGTCGGCGGCACCGCCCCGACCGGCGCCGACCTCGAGGCGATCGAGCGGCTCACGCTCGCGGCGCGCGACGCCGCCGGGCGCATGCAGTGGGTCTATCCCACGCCCGAGGACCCGCGCGACACCGCCTACAACCGCGTCGTCCTGCTCGAGAACCTGGGGGGCGCCGCGACCGGGCCGGCCTTCGCCGCGGCCACCGGTCTGCGCAGTGAATTCGCGGAGGGGCTCGTCGTGCTCGGCGACCGCTACTTCGACGACCCGCAGTCGCGCCCCTACGCCCGCGACTACTACGTACAGGCCCTCGTGTTCATGCCGACCGACGCGCGGGCCAGCGAGCGCTCCGGCGTCACTCTCGGCCAGATCGGTGACCTGCAGGTCCGCGCCGCCCAGGGTGAGTTCGGCGACGCCGAGCTGGACGCCGCCGAACCCCTGCGGATCCTCGCCGACCCCGACCGCATCCGCGCCCACGACAGCGCCCTCGCGTTCGCCCACGACGTCGCCCGCGGCAGCGCCCTCGGCCGCGAGCACGCCACGACCGTGTTTCGCAAGTCCGGCCTGCTCACGCCTGCCGAGCTCGAGCCGACCGCCGCGCCACCAGTGGTAGCGATCGCCGAGCCCCCGCCGGTGACGCCCGATCCGTCGATCATCGTCGACGCGCCCGTGACCGAGGAGCCGCTGCCGACCCGCCTCGAGCGCGACCGCCGGCTCAAGCTCAAGCCCGTCGACGACACGAAGACGGCACCACCTCCCGAGCCCGAGCCCGAACCGCCCGCCGCGAGCGACCCGGACGCCTCGCGTGCGCTCAGTGATCAGGCCTCGACCGCCCGCCGTCGCGGCGAGACCGAGTCCGCCGAGGCGCTCTATAATCAGGCCCTCGACCTGTGGAACAGCAACGCCGCCGCGTTGATCGGCCTCAGTGACATCCACTTCGAGCGCGGCGACTTCGATCGCGCCGTCAAGTACGCCGAGAAGGGCGTGCGCGCCGACGCCAGCGCCGAGAACCTGATCCGCCTCGGCGACTCCTACTTCAAGGTGTTCCGCTACAGCGACGCGCAGCAGCGCTATCAACGGGCCGCGGCGCTCGGTCACCCCAGGGCCGAGGAGCGCCTCGCCCGCGTACGCGAAAAACTCGGAGGCTAGGAGCTTCGTGCCAAGAACTGCGCTCGTCGTCACGCTCGCGCTGGCCCTCGCCCTGGGGCCCGCGCAGTCGCATGCACAGACACCGACCGCCCCCGGCGAGCCGATCGACAAACCAGCGAGCCAGCCGGCGAGCGCCTCGAAGCTCGCCGTGCTCCCGATCGGACTGACCGGCAGCCAGGACGAGACCGCCGGCCCGCGCCTGTCCGAATACCTGAAACGCGGCCTCG
>JAYUXQ010001055.1:0-3078 GCA_043752905.1 Nannocystis sp.
CGCATCCCGGCGCTCGAGCAGGCGCTCGGCATCCGCAAGTCGTTCGCCGAGAGCCGCGAGGACGTGCGCCAGCGCAGCCTCGCCCGCATGCGCGACGCCCTCGCGCGCAGCCGCTACGCCGGGGTCGTGCGCGACGCCGACGAGTTCCTCGGTCTCTCCGCGCTGGCCGACGGCGACCGCTGCGAGGCGCTGTTCCTCAAGGGCAGCGCCGTCTTCAAACAACGCAAGCGCGCCAAGTCGCGGCCGACCTTCGAGCAGTCCGCCGCCGCCTGTCGGCAGGCCGGCCCGAAGTACCAGGACACCCTCGTCAAGGCACTCTACCAGGCCGGCCGCGGCCGCTACGCCGAGGCCACCTACGAGTCCGCCGCCAAGCAGTTCGAGGCGATCGCCGAGCAGTTCGGCGGCCACTCCTACGCCGACGACGCCCTCATCCTCGCCGGTGAGTCCTGGGCCGAACACGACGACCACCCGCGCGAGCGCCTCGCCTACGAACGGATCCTCAAGGACATCCCCGCCGGCGACATGGCCGGCGAGGCCCGCCGACGGCTCATCGTCCTCGCCTTCGTCCAGGACCGCGTCGCCGACGCCCAGACCCTCGCCGAGGCCGGCCTCGTCGCCACACCCGGACCCAAGTCCGACCTGCGCGAGCGCGCCAAGCTGCACTACTTCCGCGGCCGCGCCCTCCAGCGCCAGGGCCAGACCGAGGCCGCAGTCGCCGCCTGGCTCGACGTCCTCGCCACCGGCCCGATGACCTACGCCTCGCTGCAGGCCCTGTCCCGCCTGCGCGACGTCGGCGACGAGGCTTTTTCACAGGGCATCGCCGTGCTCGAGCGCCCGCAGGGCTCCGCCGCCGTCGAGCTCGAGCTGCCCGCCACCCCCGCGGCCAAACGAGCCCAATTGCTCGCACGCCTCGGCCTCGGCGAGGAGGCCGGCGAGGAGCTCTCGGAGGCGGGCGTCGCCGGCTGGCCCGCCGTCGCCGTGCTCGCGCAGGCGGGCCTCTACGCCGAGTCGCAGCGGCTGCTCGGCGGCCTCGGCAGCGCCTGGCGCGTGAGCCCCCCCGCCGGCCCGATCAAGGACCTGTGGCAGATCGCCCACCCGATGGCCTTCGGCGCGATCGTCCGCGCCGACGAGACCACCCACGCCGTCCCCCCCTTCCTCGCCTTTGCGATCATGCAGACCGAGAGCCGCTTCGACCCCGGCGCCACCTCCTGGGCCGGCGCCCGCGGCCTCATCCAGCTCATGCCCGCGACCGCCAAGGACCTCGCCAAGCAGGCCGGCCTCGCCGACTTCAACCCCGAGAACCTCTATCAACCGTCGCTCAACCTCGACCTCGGCACCCGCTACCTCGGCAACCTCGTGCGCCGCTACGGAGGCGACGACGCCGCCGTCCCGCTCGCGATCCCGAGCTACAACGCCGGCGCCGGCGCGGTCGACAAGTGGCTCGAGCGCCGCAAGTCGTGGGACTTCGACCTCTTCATCGAGTCGATCCCCTTCGACGAGACCCGCGCCTATACGCAGTCCGTGCTCGAGCGCTGGCTGACCTATCGCTGGCTGCACGGCAGCCCGCAGACCCCCGCCAGCCAGCGCATCCCCTACCTGCCGCTGGCGATCCCCGACCGCCCCACCGGCGTCGAGCGCGGCTGACCCGAAGGACAGGTCGCCAGGAACCGCGCGAGCAACGGCGCGTGCATGTCGGCCTCGGCGCGCCCCATCGCCAGCGTCGCCTCGACCCGCTCGCTGCTCGTGTAGTCCCAGCAGGTGACCGGAGTCAGCCCGCTCGGCGCGAGGTACAGCCGCGGCCCATGGATCCCCAGGCTGCGGGCCGGGTAGGGCCGCGTCATCATCACGACGTTGCGACGCACCCCCGCGACCTGCTCGACCGCGAAGGCCGGCACATTGTCGACCATCCCGCCGTCGAGGTAACGCTCGCCGCGGTAGCGCCCGAACGGCGTGAACGGCGGCGTCGCCGACGACGCCAGGATCAGCTCCGCGACCTCCTCGGGGCTCTCGCACAGGCGCGCGTCGAACACCCGCGGCACGAACCCGATCTTTCGCCCCGCGCGCGGATGCAGCGTCGCCGGCCAGATCTTCTTCTCGGCCATGTACACGCCGTAGCCGAACAGCATCCCCGCCAGCGGATGCAGCCGTCGCGGCGGCACCGCGACCATCACCAACATCGGGATCCCGCACGCGCGCAGCGTCTCCAGCCCGCCCTCCTGAAACGCGTGCACCAGCACATCGCGGTACACCGGACCCTGCGGCGTCGGCCGCTCGCCACGCAGCAGCCGGCGCCACTCGAAGTTCGAATGCACGTCGCGCCGCCGCCAGTGCCAGTACGCGCGCGTCGCCTCCGTCCGCCCCGCAAGCCACACCGCACCCGTACACGCCCCCGCGCTCACGCCCGCCACCGCAGCCAGCCGCGGCCGCAGCTGCGCCCCCCAGCGGTCGAGCAGCCCGACCTGATAAAACGACCGACTCCCGCCGCCAGCGAGCGTCAGTCCGAGGTCACGCGCTGGCTCTTGCGACATGTCTTCGGGGACAGGTGTTTGCGTCATGGCAGCTCCAGCGGTACGCGCGTGCATCCGGTCAGCGCCGGCATCCTCTGGTCCGTCCTTCGCAGCTCGTCGTCGGCGATCGCATACACCCCGGCGGCGGCCTCGAGCGCCCGCGCCGGCTCCTCCGCGCGCGCGCCGGGCAGGCGCCCGCCGATCGCCAGCACCAGCGCCCCCTCGCACACCCACGGCACCAGCGCGTAGCTCGGCCCGAGCGCGGTGCTGTCGCCGTGCGCGCTCACCCCGAACCACAGCGGCGTGAAGCGCAGCGTGCCGCCGCCGAGCGCCGCGCCGATGAACGCCGCGTCCGCCAGCTCGCTCGCCGGGTCGTGACGCGTCGCCAGCACCACCGGCCCCAGCGCGGTGCTCGCCCCGGTGAAGCTGCAACGAGCGCCGCACACCTGCGGAGGCACGACCACCAGCGCCCGCGGGGCGACCATGTCCGTCGCCCGCAGCGCCATCTCCGACCGATCTCCCGACACCAGGATCCACGGGCACGGCGCGTCGGCGACGAGGGCCAGCGCCG
>JAYUXQ010001056.1:0-7609 GCA_043752905.1 Nannocystis sp.
TTGCTCAGGCGCGGCATCACATCGGAGCCCGATCAGTCGATACCGTGGGGCACGTCGCGCATGTGCATCGATTGAGCGATACGAACGTTCGGCGCGCACGAGCCTGGACGCGCGAGCGCGGTTATAGCCCGCGCACGGCGTACCAGTCGAGGTGCACCGCCGCAGGGTCGTCGCAGCTCGCGTGGGCGTGGCTGCGCATGTTCACGAGGTAGAAGTGTTGATTGCCGAATGTGGCGGCTTCGACGAGGGACTCCCCCTCCTGCAACACGGTGGAGGCGACGTCCTCGAATCGCAGCTGGTAGGTGCCTGGATGGAGGGTGTCGTATTGGCAGCAGTCGGTGATCGACCCCTCGCAATCGCAGTCGCCGTCCAGGGTGGGCTCGACGGTCGGGGCGAGGAACTCGGCCCCGGCCGGTGGCTCGGGGCTGCCGCTGACGCCGACGATAACCAGGACCGGGATGTTTCCAAACATGTTCCATATGACGGTGCTACGCAGTGAGTTGCAGTCCTCAGACCACGCCAGTTGGACCATGAATTGGTTCGGAATCCCCCAATTGACGTCGTTGAAGAAGCTGGTCTCGACGCGCAGCGTTTTGCCCGGAAAGTCGGTGTCGGCGTCGAGGACGACCTCGAGGGCCGCCGCGGAGAACGTGCCAATGCCCGTGAACACCTGCGGCTCGCAGCCAGGCGGCGGCTCTATCACGACGTCATCGATCTTGGCGACCAGGTCGAGGCCGAGCTCGAACTCCGGCGGCTCGCACAGGCGCGGCGGCTCCGTGGTGGCCTCCCCCGTGGTGGCCTCCTCCGTGGTGGCCGTGGGGCCCGTGCTCGTCGGCGGGTCGTCCGTGCTGGCCCCGCCGGTGCTGGCGGTGGCCGGGTCGTCGTCGACGAGGATGAAGCCGGTGTTGTCACGCGTGCAAGCGAGGGCCATCGTGACCGGTACGAACAATAGGCGGTGCATCGGAGTCACCCAGCGTACACCCGTCAGCGTCGTTTACAATGCGCACTTGCGCGCAAAATTCCGACAGACCTGCAAGCGCGACGAGGCTCCGCGCCCTCATCGCCAAGCGGCATCCACGGCGCGGCTCAATCCTCGAGCGCCCGGGCGTCGCGCATCATATCGCGCCACGGGTCCCCGAGTTTTTCTAGACGCTCACGGACGTTGCGCAGCGTGAAGCTGCGGGCGTGCAGGCGCGGGTCGTCGAGCTCGTCCCACAGCAGCGGCGTGGCCACCGGTGCGGTCGGTAGTCCCCTGACGGTATACGGCGCGGCGACCGTCTGGGCCGCGCCGTTGCGCAGATAGTCGACGAACACCCGGTCACCGCGGCGCTTCTTCGTCATCTCGATCGTGAAGTGCTCCGGCGCGAGCGCGACCAGCCGCTCGGCGATCGCCTTCGCCACGTGGCGCACCGCGTCTTGATCGTCGCGTGGCAAGATGGGCGCGACCACGTGCAGCCCCCGCGAGCCGGAGGTCTTCACATAGGGCACCAGCCCCATCTCGGTCAGCATCGGCCGCAGCGCCAGCGCCCCCTCGCGGACCTTCTCGAAGTCATTGTCGGAGGGGTCGAGGTCGAGGATCAACAGGTCGGGCCGGTCGAGGCGCGGCGGCTTCACAGAGCACACGTGGAAGGTGATGCAGTTTTGGTTGGCGAGATAGACGATCGTCGCGGCCTCGTTGGCGAGCACGTAGGTGGTCTCGCCCTCATCCTTGCTGAGCATCGTGGCGCGCGCCATCCATTCGGGGAACTTCTCGCCGATCTGCTTTTGATAGTACTTCATGCCGGCGATCCCCGAGGGGTACGCCTGCAGCGTCAGCGGCCGGTCGTGCACGTGCGGCAGCATGACGGCCGCCACGTCGCGGTAGTAATCGACCAGCTCGCCCTTGGTGATGCCGCCGTCGGGGAACATCGGCTTGTGCTGGCTCGTGAGCGCGATGCTCCGCTCGCCGACCGTGATCGTCGTTGTCGCTGCAACCAACTGCGAGGTCCTCCGTCGCGAGACTGGACCATGTGGCCGCGTCCGATCAACGGGTACGATCGCGCGTGCACGTATGCGCGCAAGCGAGCATACGCGCATGCGCATCAGCGCGACGTTATGCGCCCGGTTGCCCCGGGCCACGCCGGTCGTACGGGTTCATCGCTGGTCGGGTTCACCGCCGCGGTGCACCGAGCGCGGGGACGACGAGGGTATAGGGCTCGCGCAGGCGCGCGACCTCCTCGACGGTGAGCACAGTCTTGCCGAACGGCGCGAGCGCCAGCCCGGCCATGCGCATGCATGCGACGCCGAACGGGATGCCGACGATCGTCAGGCACAGCAGCAGGCCGACGACGAGGTGTCCGAGCGCGATCCAGATCCCGCCGAGCACCAGCCACACGATGTTGCCGAGGCACGACAGGCCGCCGCTGTCACCGGGCAGCGAGACGACCGCGCGACCGAACGGCCACAAGGCGAAGATCGCCAGCTTGAACGACTGGATCCCGAACGGGATGCCGATGATCGTCAAGCACTGGACCACGCCGGCGCTGACGTACGCGAGGAACAGCCACAGGCCCGCCAGCGCGAACCACAGGAGATTTCCGAGCAGACGCATGCGCCCTACCATGCGCCATCTCGAACCCTCGCGCCGCCTCACTCGATCGTGAGGCGGTGCACAGGGACTCACGCGCCGATGCGGCTCTTGCCCGCGATCATCCCCTCGCTGGCGAAGAAGTCGTGCCACGCGCGGACCGCCGGCTCGAGCGGCGTCGGCTCGTAGCCCAGCTCCTTGCGGGCCTTGCTGATGTCGGCGCGGCGCTGCATCGACAGCACCAGCACGGCGCCCGGCGTCAGGTGCTGCGGCGCCTCGGGGAACAGCGCCGTCATCGTGCCGGACACCACGCGGGCGATCGACGCCATGAGCCTGGGCGGCAGCTTGCGCTGACTACGGGGCCTGCCGGTCACCTCCGCGAACAGGTCGAGCATCTCGTCCATCGTCACGTAGCGGCTGGAGATCGTGTAACGCTGGCCGGTGCGGCCGCGCTCCATCGCCAGCAGGTGCCCGCGGGCCAGGTCGTCGACGCTGACCGCCTCGTAGCCGCCCGGGATGTACGCCCGAAACTTGCCGCGCGCGTAGCTCAGCAGCACGTTGCCGGTGCGCGATGGCAGGTAGTCGTGCGGCCCGCACACGCCGGTCGAGATCGCGATGACCGCGTCGAGGCCGTCGGCGATCGCTTTAAAGGTTTCGACCTCGGCGAGCACCTTGGTGCGGGAGTAGGGCATCCATTCGATGAACGGATAAAACGGCAGGTCCTCGGCGCAGGGGCGCGAGGGGTCGTCGGCGTGGAAGCCGACCGTCGAGAACGAGCTGGTCAGGCACACGCGGGCGACACCGGCCCGCAGCGCGCTCTGCATCACGTTCTGCGTGCCCATGACGTTGATCTCCCACAGCTCGCGGGTCTGCGCCGGGGTCGGGCTGAGGACCGAGACCTTGGCGCCCGTGTGGTACACGCGGGTGCAGCCGGTCACCGCGCGACGAACGGTGTCGGGGTCGCGCAGGTCACCCTCGATGCGCTCGACCGGCAACCCCTCGACGCCGCGGTTGTTGTGCTTCGGGTGCACCAGCACGCGCACGTCGACGCCGTCGGCGAGCAGGCGGCGCACGAGATTGGCGCCGACGTGGCCGGTTGCGCCGGTGACGAGGGTCTTGCCTTGGGGGATCGTACGGTCGGGCATGGGCGGCGCACTCTAAACTGCCGCGGCGCAGTTGACCGCGCGACCGTGCGACCGCTACCGTCGCTCTGGCATGCGCAGCGTCACGGTCGGCATCCTCGGGCTCGGCAACGTCGGCGCTGGCACGGTGCGGCTGCTACAGGAGCGCCGCTTCGCCATCGAGGCCCGCCTCGGTGCGGTGCTCGAGGTGCGACGGATCTGCGTCCGCGAGGCCGCGCGGCGGCGCGCGGTCGAGGTCCCCGCGGAGCTGATCACCACCGACCCGCGGGAGGTGATCGACGACCCCCTGATCGACATCATCGTCGAGCTGGTCGGCGGGGTCGAGCCGGCGTGCACGTACATCCTCGCGGCGTTGCGCGCCGGCAAGCACGTGGTCACTGCCAACAAGGCGGTGCTCGCCGAGCGCGGCGCCGAGATCTTCGCGGTCGCGGCGGCGCACGGGCGCGCGGTGTACTTCGAGGGCTCCGTTGCCGGCGGGATCCCGATCCTTCGCAGCCTGCGCGAGGGCCTCGCCAGCGACCGCATCGACGCGGTCGCGGGGATCGTCAACGGCACCTCCAACTTCATCCTCGACGCGATGACCCGCAGCGGCGCCGACTTCACCGAGGCGCTGCGCGGCGCGCAGGCGGCCGGCTACGCGGAGGCCGACCCGAGCCTCGACGTCGGGGGCGGCGACGCGGCCCACAAGCTGGCCCTGCTGACTCTGGTCGCGTTCGGCGTGCGCGTCGACCCACGGCTGATCTTCACCGAGGGCATCACGGGGGTCTCGGCGTTCGACATCCGCACCGTGGGCGAGCTCGGCTACGTGGTCAAGAGCCTGGCGATCGCCCACGAGACGGCGATCGGGCCGTGCCTGCGCGTGCACCCGACGCTGGTCCCGCGCAGTCACGTGCTGGCTGGCGTCACCGGGGCGTACAACGCGGTGCTCGTCGAGTCGCGCGCGCTCGGGCGCAGCCTCTACTACGGTCGCGGCGCCGGCATGATGCCGACCGCGGTCGCCGTGGTCTCCGACCTGATCGAGCTCGCGCGCGATCTCGTCGCCGGCGTCGCCCCACCGATCGCACCCGCGGTCCGCGAGCTGGCACCCGCGCCGATGGACCCGCTCGAGCACGAGAACTATTTGTGCGTGCATGTACCCAATGTCCCCGGCGTGCTCGGCCGGGTCGCCACCTGCCTCGGGCGCCATGGTGTCAGTATCTCGAGGATGATCCAGGACCGGCCGGGACGCGGCCCGGTGGCGATGGTCATCCTCACCGAGGCGGTCAGCGAGCGCGCCATGCAGGCCGCCCTCGCCGAGCTCGCCGCGTCGGCCGATGTCGCCACGCCGCCGACCCGCATTCGTATGTTGCCCGCGTCGCTGACCTGACAAATGGTGAACTCGTGGAGAGCATTACCTCGTGAATAATATGTACGGCGCCTTACGCAATCGGCCGCCAAAAAAGTCCGCCGCCGGCTGAACATGCGCAGGCGAAGCGCGACGGGGCTCCGCGGGTGCGGCTCGGCGCTGTCACACCGACCGAAGCGACGACGGCGGCGCAGCGTGCCGCGCTCCTCGGCTCGGAAATAGCGGTGGAACTCGTGCCTGGGCCGCCGGCCCAGGCTTGAGTGATCGAGGGCTGGACCTTCACCGCTGCGTACGCGAGACTTGGCCGTGGGCCGAGCTCTTTCGTCGATTGACCGCAGTGCTCGACGGTGGATGCAGACGAGTCTGGTCCTCGCGCTCGCAACGGGCTGCAGCGAGGAGATTCCCCCTGTGCGCTGGACGGGTGCGTCTCTCGTGTACCACGCTGAACCATCGGACACGGTATGTGGGGGCTCCTTCAGTCTGCAAGATGCCTATGTCCGCCAACTTTCTGACCTCCTCCAGGTCGAACTGGACCAGCCCATCGCATTTTCGCTGCTTGGCTCCGGGGCACTGGAAGGCTTCTGTGACAGCGATACTGCCATCGGCTGTGAGGTCGAGAGCGACGTATACTCGACTCGTCGCGTGCACTTCCACGAACTCGCCCATGCCGTGGCCAAGCGGGGCGGTGTTCACGGCACGGAAGCGTTCCGAGAAGGGTTCGCGGAGGCCCTCAGCAATGGACTAGAACCGGGCCAGCCCAGGATTCCCATCGAGCCGGTGCTGAGGGACTTCGCCTACATGGACGAGGACTACTACACGGCCGGCCTCTTCTTGCGGTTCATTGTGGAGCGTCATGGATTGGAGAATATTGGGGAGTTTTTGCGGCGAACATCCCGTGATGACTCTTTCGATGTCGTGGGGAGAGATTTTTTGGAAGTGCTAGGCGAACCCTTGACCACAGCGATGGCGGACTTCGACCAGTATCCATCCTGCCCCGCGTGGAGTAATCGGCTGGCCATCGTCGAGTGTGGTTTGGCACCGAGCCCTTGGCAGGGGACCTCTTGGAAGGCCGAGTCCGCGGTAAATTGCTCCGACGAGGATGTTCTCGGTCCACTGGTGGACGGCAAGTCACTCGTCTGGACTACGCGCTCCCTGGTTGTCGACACCCCAGGAGAATTTATCGCGCGAACCGAAGGAACCGTCGAAGGTGACGCGACGGTTCGCCTCACGCGATGCGCATCCTGTTGGGATGCGCTCGATCTGACCGTTCTACCGGGTCGGGAGAAGCAGGTAGCTCTGCCGGCGGGACGGTACTATGTCACCTTTATCAAAGAGCTCGACAAGGCGGGGATCCTCAAGTTTCATCTCGATACGGCGGGCTCGACTCCTTAGCGGGCGTACCTTGCACAGAGGCGGGCGAGGAACTGGTGAGCGTCCATGTCGGCGTGGGCGGCGGGGCGGCGCCAGGGGGCCTTGAAAGAGACGCGGACGCGGCCGCCGGGGAGCGCCGTGACGGCATCGTGGGCGAGTTTGGCGTTTCGTGACATGCAGGGTCTCCTGCAAGAGAGAGGCAGGCGCCCGGCAGCACGTCGCGTCCGTACGTGAAAAATTGTTCGGTGCGCGGTCCGTCGGCCGAAATTTGGTCGCGCGCCGCGCCGGGCGCCCGGCGTAGTTCATCCGTCGTGACGGCATCGCTCGCCAGGCTCGACGGGCGCTCATGAGGCTTACCACCCCCAACTGTGGGCACCATTTTTCCGAGATCGATACGGCTGGACCGGCAATCTATAGAGGCAGCCCGCGACCGCGGGCCCACACGCTCCGCGAACATCTGATGTTGCGCGCGCCCGCGGACCGATTCCGTGGCGCGGGCATATTGAAAGGCGCTGTCATGTCCACATGTCTCATCACCCGCACCACCCTCGTCGCCGCGGCCGCCCTGCTGACCGGCTGTACCGTGGATTCACCGATCTCCTCGCGCTTCGGGCAGATCCAGACCTGCAAGTCCATCGACGGCGGTGAGGACGTCGACTGCGTCCCCATCACCGGCGGGGACACCGACACCGCGGCCGATACGAGCGATGGGACCACGGTCGGCGATTCGAGCGGCGGGACGACCGCGAGCGAGGGCTCCGGGACGACCGGAGAGGACACCGATACGAGCTCCGGCACGACCTTCGCCTCTGCCACCTGGGGCACGACCCAAGATCCCACGTTTGGCACCTGGAGCTCGGCCTCGGACACCTCCGACAGCGCCGAGACCAACCCCGATACCATCAGCTGGACGACTATCACCGACCCGAGCGGGGGTAGCGACAGCAACACCACCGACAGCACGTCGACGAGCGCGTCCACCAGCGGCGAGACCTGGACCGGCGGCGACGCGACCGACAGCGGCGCGACCGACAGCGGCGCGTCGACCGGCACCGACGGCACCGACGGCACTGGCAGCGGCACCGACGGCACTGGCAGCGGCACCTGGACCGCGGGCGAAACCGGCGGTGACGAGGGCGGCGACGAGAGCGGCACGACGAGCAGCGGCAGCGGCAGCGGCAGCGG
>JAYUXQ010001057.1:0-7607 GCA_043752905.1 Nannocystis sp.
AGTAACTCGGCGAAGTTCACCGAGCGTGGCACGGTGATCCTCGAGGTCGGAAGAGCGGCGCTCGCCGAGTCGGGCGAGGGCGAGCCGGCGTTCGAATTCTGCGTCAGCGACAGCGGGATCGGGATGTCGCCGGAGCAGAAGGACCGCCTGTTCCAGAGCTTTTATCAGGGCGATTCGTCGACGACCCGCAAGTACGGGGGCACCGGCCTCGGCCTGGCGATCAGCCGCCGCTTCGCGCAGATGATGGGCGGCGAGATCACGGTGCAGAGCAGCCTCGGCTCGGGCTCGAAGTTCTTCGTGCGCCTGCCGGCGGTGATCCGCGGGCACCTCGGCGTCGAGGAGACGACGGCGCCCGGCCGCAGCGGCGCCACGCCGGCCGACGTGGTCGCCGCGCCGCAGGCGATGCTGGTCATCGACGACGACCCAAACGTGTACGACATGATGGAGCGGATCCTCAGCCGCGAGGGGCTCGACGTGTACGGCGCCGCGACCGGCAAGGAGGGCCTCGCGCTGGCCCGCAGGCTCAAGCCGGTGGTGATCGCCCTCGACATCATGATGCCCGGGATGGACGGCTGGTCGGTGCTCCAGGCGATCCGCGCCGACCCCGAGCTGTCCGGGACGCGCGTGGTGATCGTCAGCATGCTCGACGAGAAGCCGCTCGGCATGGCGCTCGGCGCCGACGACTACTTGACGAAGCCATTGCGGCGCGAGCAACTGCTCGGGTGCATCCAGCGGCTGGTGCCGGTGCGCGACGGCTACATCCTCATCGTCGAGGACGACGAGTCTCTGCGCGAGCTGCTGCAGCGGACGTTGATCGAGGAGGGCTGGTCCGTGCGGATCGCGGCGACCGGGCGCGCCGCCCTCGACCTCATCGAGCAGAGCCGGCCCGGCCTCATTTTGTTGGATCTGAGGATCCCCGAGATCGACGGCTTCGATGTCATCGCCAGCATCCGCAGCCGCCCGGAATTCGTGCGCGTGCCGATCACGGTGATGACGGCCCTCGACCTGAGCCGTGATGACTGGGAGCGACTCACCGGGCGCGTCGAGCAGGTGATCCAAAAGGGCCTGTATTCGCGTAATCGGCTCATGCGCGAGGTCCGCCGTCTCGCGGCGCACTTCGTGGTGCGGTAGTCTGGCTCACGCTCTCCATGTCGATCTCCACCGCGCTGCTCCACGTCCTCGGTACGGCGCTCGCGTCGACGGTGTTTATTTCGTTCGGCGAGGTGGTGATGCACCGCCACCTGATGCACCGCCAGCAGCTGTGGAGCTGGCTGTATCGCGTGCTGCCGGACCTGCGCGCGCAGTTCAAGAACCACGCGGTGATGCACCACGGGCGCTACTACAAGGAGTTCGACCACGAGCCCGACCCGGAGGGCAAGACCTTCAACGTCCGCATCCTGTGGGGCGACTCGCTGCGGCTCATCATCACGTTCTCGCCGGTGATGGTGGCCCTGTGGTTCTTCGTGTCGTGGGTGTCGGCGCTGACATTTTTGCTGATGCTCGTCGGCCACAACCTCGCGTGGGGCGTGGTCCACATGCAGATGCACGTGCCGGCCGCCGACTCGTGGATCAGTCGCACCACGTATTTTCGGTTCATCTCGCGCCACCACTTCATGCACCACCGGCAGACCGGCAAGAATTACAATGTGGTAGTTCCGCTGGCGGACTTCGTGATCGGGCGGGTCGCCCGGCGCAAGGTCTCGGACGTGCGGGAGATGCTGCGGCTCGGGTACCTCGAGCCGCGGCAGCCCGGCAGCGTGGGGCGGCTGGGGCGGCTGCGGGCCGAGAAGGCGTTGGCGCGGGCCCCGGCCGACGAGCTTCTGGCGACGCTCTGAGGCGGCACGCGCCGTGGCCACCACCCCGGGAGAGGACCCGGGAGAGGACCCGGGAGAGGAGCCCGGCCATGCGCGGCCGGTGAGGTCAGTCCTTGTCGGCCTCGCGCATGAACTCGCGGGCCTCGCGGCCCTGGCCGATGCGGACGCGGAAGCCCTCGATCTGCAGCATCTGGACGATCTTCGCGTGGGTGATGCCGGCGGCGCGCTCGGAGATGATGGCGAGGTTCTTGAGCAGCGGGGCGACCCTGGCGAGCGCCGGCCTCAGCTCCTTGCCGATGTCCTTGAAGTCGTCGCTCATCTTGCGCAGGTTCTTGAGCGAGGCGGCGCCGTCGTCGAGCATGCCGTCGATCTGGGCGACGTGGGCGTCGTCGAGCAGGGCGCTGGCCTTGTCGAGGCGGGCGAGGATCTGGTCACCCTGGTCGAGCATCGCGGGCACGCGCTTGTTGAGCGTGGTCATCAGCTTGTCGGTGTTGGTCAGGATCCTGTCGAGCCGTTTGTCCTCGACCAATTTTCGACCGCCGTGGATCAGCGCGCGCAGGTCGTCGCGGTTCTCCTTGATCATGTCGCGCGCGGTGAAGGTGATGTCCTCGACGCCGGTCAGGAGCTTGTCGAGGCGCTCGCGCGGGAGGCCCTCACCCTCGTCGAGCGCGGCGGTCAACTTGTCGATGCGGTGGGCGACGCGGGTTACCGGGGGCAGCAGCGAGTCCTCGCCGTAGACCATGTCCTTGGCGGCGTTGAGGGCGTTGTCGAAGTCGACGGTCTCGGTGACACACCCGAAGGTGGTGCCGTCGGGCATCTGGGTGCCAGCGCCGTCTTGAACGATGCCGAGGTACTTCTCGCCGAGCATGCCCTTGATGTGGACCGCGGCGCAGGCGTCGGCGAACACGGTGGTGCCAGGACGGATCCGGAGGTCGATGACGGCGAGGTTGCCCTCGACGTGGATGCCCTCCACCTTGCCGACCTCGACGCCGGCGATGCGCACCGAGTTGCCCTCCACCAGGCCGGCGGCGTCCGGCGTGCGCACGGTGTAGTGCGCGCCGCCGCTGTCACCCAGGCCGAGCTGCGAGGCGAGCCAGCCGAATGCACCCAGGGTGACGAGGACAAAGGTTCCGAGCGTGATGTATCGGTTGTTCATTACAGCACCTTGATGGGTCCCTGGGTGTTTCTCTCGAGGAACTGTTTGACGGCGGTGTGGCTCGACTGGAGCACGACCTTGGCGGTGTCGTAGATCTGCAGCTTGCCTTGATACAACAGGCCGATGTGCGTGGCGATCTTTCGCGCCTCCGCGGTGTCGTGGCTGATGACGATGAAGGTCATGCCGAGGGTGCGGTGCAGCTCGAGGATCAGCTCGTCGAGGGTGGCCGACATCACGGGGTCGAGGCCCGAGGAGGGCTCGTCGCACAGGACGATGTCGGGGCGCAGGGCGATCGCGCGGGCGAAGGCGGCGCGCTTGCGCATGCCGCCGCTGAGCTCCGAGACCATCTTGTGGGCGCTGCCGGGGAGGCCGACGCGCTCGAGGTTGTCGTTGACCTGCCTGCGGATCTCCGACTCGGCGAGCTTGGTGTGCTGGCGCATCGGGAAGGCGATGTTGTCGCCGACGCTCATGTCGTCGAACAGGGCGCCATCCTGGAACAGCATGCCGAAGCGGCGACGCAGGGCGAACAGGGCCTTGCGGTCGGCGGACTTGTTTTCATCGAGGGCGGTGATGTCCTCGCCGAACACGTGGATCCGGCCGGCGTCGGGCTTGATGAGGCCGACCAGGCAGCGCAGCAGCACCGACTTGCCGGTGCCCGAGGGCCCGAGCATCACCATGATGGCGCCCCTGGGCACGACCAGCGAGACGCCGTTGAGCACGCACTGACTGCCGAAGGACTTCGAGACGGCCTCGAATACGACCGCGGGCTGCGAGGCTGTCTCGACGGTCGGCATGCGGTAGAAGAACCCTTCAGGCATACAGCAGGGCCGAGATGAACATGTTGAGGACGATGCAGAGCACCGCGGCGTGGACGATGGCGCGGTTGGTGGCGATGCCGACGCCCTCGGCGCCGTCGCGCTTGGCGGCGCGGTAGCCGTGGTAACAGGCGACGAGGGCGACGAGCCAGCCGAAGATGACGCCCTTGACGACGCCGGCGAGCAGGTCGGGGAGGGTGACGATCTCCTTGACCTGGGCGATGAAGGTGCCGCCGTTGATGCCCATCTGGTGGACCGCAGAGAAGTAGCTCGCGCAGATCCCGACGACGTCGGCGTAGGCACACAGCAGCGGCAACATCAGGGTGACGGCCCACAGGCGCGGGGCGACGAGGCGGCGCATGGGGTCGATGCCCATGACCTCGAGCGCCTCGACCTGCTCCGAGATCTGCATGTTGGCGAGGCTGGCGGCCAGCGTTGCGCCGATGCGAGCGCCGCAGACGACGGCGGCCATCACCGGGTACAGCTCGCGGATGCCACCGACGCCGCAGAACAGGCCGAGCATGTCCTGACCGCCGAAGCGGGCGAAGGTGCCGTAGGCCTGCACCGACAGGTTCATGCCGGCGAAGACGGTGAGGATCGTGAGCAGGACGATGCTGCCGAGGCCGGCGTCCAGCGCGTGACGCACGAACTCGTCCGCGGGGGGGAGGCCCCGGAACTGCGCGCGGACGGCGTGGTAGACGAATCGGTCGAAGCGCATGGTCGTGAAAGCCCGAAGTTAGAGCCCGAGCGACAGGAGGATCATGCTGGCGATGTAATCGCCGATGAGGATCAGGACGATCGTGTACGTGACGGTATTGTTGGCGGCCTTGCCGACGCCCGCGGCGCCGCCGGAGGTCTGCAGGCCGAGGTAGCCGGCGATCAGGCCGACGGCGGTGCCAAACACCAGGCACTTGCCCATGCCGACGTAGAGGTCGACCAGCGAGACCTGGCTATAAAGGTTGGCCATGAAGGAGCCGTGGTCGCAGCCGGACAGCACGACCGCGAAGAACCACCCGCTGACGAGACCGAGGATCGTGGTGAGGACGTTGAGCAGCGGAGTGACGACGGCGCAGGCGACCAGGCCGGGCACGACGACGTAGCGGATCGGGTCGACCGACATCACGGCGAGGGCGTCGATCTGGCCGCGGACCTTCATCGTGCCGATCCGCGCGGCGATCGAGGAGCCGGCCTGCGCCGCGACCATCACCGAGGCGAGCGCCGGGCTGTACTCGCGGAACACGGCGGTCGCCAGCAGCGAGGACAGCAGCTCCTCGGCGCCGAAGCTGCGAAAGATGTGCACGCCCTGCAACGAGATGACGGCGCCGACCGGCGCGACCGCGAGGCCGACTGGAATGAGACAGCGACGGACCAGCGTGTCCGCGACGCGCAGCGTCTCGCCGAGGTAACGCGGACCAGTGAACAGCGAACGAAGGACAGCAAACAGATAGACGGCGATGGCGCCCAGGGTCTCAAGCGCTCGGAGGAGCCAGTTCACCCGCGCTCGCCTCCCGCAGCGCACCCGCGACCGACGAGCGCGCCACAGATCCGAGAACAAGTTGCAGCGGCACAGGCCCGGCAGCGGCCGTGGCCGCGCACTCGGGCCCGGCCGCAGCCGTGGCCGACCCCGAGAGGGCCTGCCTCAACTCCGCCGGACCTGGCTCTGTTCCCGCGTAGCACTCCATGGTCAATGTAACAGCTTGGCGAAGATGCACCTACGAAATTACCGGAAACCACAGCGCCCGCGGCCGCGAGGGGCCGACACGGCCGCGGGGCATTTTTGCACGCGGCCGCCGCTCTTGCCGTTCTTGCCGTTCTTGCCGTCCTTGCCGTCCTTGCCGCTCTTGCCGTTCTTGCCGTCCTTGCCGTTCTTGCCGTCCTTGCCGCTCTTGCCGTTCTTGCCGCTCTTGCCGCTCTTGCCGGTGACCGGCAGGATCGGCCGCCGAGCGATCACTGGCACAAGGCGACACGGGTCCGGCGAAGCGGGTGGTGAGGGACCGGGCGTGAACAGGTATGCGCATGCAGGTTCCAGCGGCGGGCGTCGCGTCGGTGCGGGTCGGCGGTCGCGGCGACAGCAGGTTTGCCGACGCCGGGCAACAATTTGACTTGAGGCGCCCGGAACAGCCAAGGTTTCCCCGATGCCCTCGCCCCGCCGCCTCTCCTTCACGGACCCGGCCCGGCCGTGGCTCGTCGGCGTCAGTATGTGGCTCGCTCTCGGCTGCGGTCCGGGTGGCTGTTATGTGCCACAGCAGACCAGCCCCGAGTCGCGTGAGCCGGCCGCGAGTCCGGGCGCGTCGACGGTGGAGGATGCCAGGAGCGGGGCGGCGCCGCGGACGATCGTCGCCGCACCGCCAGGCCCGACGCCGATGCTCAACGACGAGGCCCGGGCCGCCAGGTTGTTCGCGCAGCGGGTCGCGCTCGGCGACCGGGCGTCCTTGCTCGAAGACCCCGAGGGCCATCCGTTTCCGAGCCTGGCCCCGATGGCCGGGCTCGAGGCGCAGGTCCAGCCGGCGGGATTCGGGTCGCCGGTGGTCGCGGGCAGCAACCTCGACGCGCTGCCCGGGTCGCGAGGCACCGGCCTCGACGGCATGGCCGCGGCACCGGCCGTCAACGGCAACCTGCTCGGCAACTTCATCTTGTTGGGTGGCGGTGGTGCCGAGAGCTTGCAGGGTTTTCACGAGGCGCTGCGCCGGCTCAAGCAGGGCGTCGACCCGGACGGCAAGGTTCGGGTGCTGGTCTACGGGGCGTCGCACACGGCGGCCGACGTGTATCCGGGGTACCTCCGGGCGTATCTACAGAGCCGCTTCGGCGGCGGCGGCCAGGGTTACGTGCCGCTGGTACGCCCGAGCAAGTTCTACCGTCCGACGGCGCTGACACTCGAGAGCTCGCGCGGCTGGAAGGTGGAGCACGCGCAGACCCGCGAGGGCC
Source organism: Nannocystis sp. (assembly GCA_043752905.1). Taxonomy (GTDB): domain Bacteria; phylum Myxococcota_A; class Polyangia; order Nannocystales; family Nannocystaceae; genus Nannocystis. The sequence goes on from JAYUXQ010001057.1 coordinate 6,711, forward strand.
GCGACGACGGCTACTACGGGCTGATGGGCGCGAGCGCGTCGAGCAAGGCCAAGAAAAAGAAGGAGTTCACGCGGGTGATCCCCGTGGTGGCAGCCCCCGCAGGGACGACTCCGGCGGTGGCGGGGAGCGATGGCGCGGATGCCCGGACCACGTACGACTTCTACTACCTGCGCCAGCCCGGCGGCGGCCGCTTCAAGCTCAAGATCGACGGCAAGGAGGTCGCGACCATCAGCACGAAGGCGAAGGAGTTCGCGCCGGGATATCAGGTGCTCACGCGTCCGGGTGGGCCGCACACGGTCGAGGTGCTCCCGCAAGGTGACGGTGAGGTCCGCCTGTTCGGCATGGTCGTCGAGAACGACAAGCCGGGGGTCGTGGTCGACACGCTCGGCATCGGCGGGACGCGGGCGGCCAACCAGCTCAAGTGGAAGGAGCACGTGTGGTCGGACAACCTGCGCCGCCGCGCGCCGGACCTGGTGGTGCTGGCCTACGGCACCAACGAGTCGGTCGACGAGGACCAGCCGATCGAGGTGTATCGCAAGCACCTGCGCGACGTGCTGGCGAGGATCCGCCGTGCGGCGCCCGCGGCCAGCTGCATGCTGATCGGCCCCGGCGACTTCCCGTTCCGCGCGGCCGACGGGACGTTTACGCCGCGCCCCCGCGTCGCGCTGATCGTCGCGGCCCAGCGCGAGGTCGCGGCCGAGGCCGGCTGCGCGTTCTGGGACGCGATGCAGTTCATGGGCGGCGAGCTGTCGATGATCACCTGGGCCGCGGCCCAGCCGGCGATGGCCAACTCGGACCACCTGCACCTGTCGCGCCGCGGCTACGTGCGCATGGGCATGGCCCTCACCGACGCCCTGATGTTCGACTACGACGCCGCCACCGTCGCGCCGCCCGTCG
>JAYUXQ010001058.1:0-3075 GCA_043752905.1 Nannocystis sp.
CAACATCGCCCGCGCACCGGCCCCGACGCGCAGCGCTTCGGCGAGAACATCTTCGCCATCTCGGGCGCCCCCGCCACGCCGGACGCCGTCGTCGACGCGTGGGCCGCCGAGGTCAAGGGCTACGACGCCAGGACCCACCGCTGCAAGGGCGTGTGCGGCCACTACACGCAGGTCGTGTGGCGCACCAGCGAACGCCTCGGCTGCGGCCTGGCGACTTGCGGCGACACCGAGGTATGGGTCTGCAACTACGACCCCCGCGGCAACTGGAACGGCGAGCGCCCCTACTGAAAAGCATTCGCCAACGCGGCCCACTTCCCGGACAATCCTGCGCGATGTCGAAGATCCGCGAACTCGCCAGCGCCGCCCGGGCCGCCAGCCATGCCCTCGCCGCGCTGTCCGGCACCTCCCGCAGCGCCCTGCTGCGTGACCTCGCCGCGGCCCTCAGACACCCCGACACGCGCGCGCCGATCCTCGCCGCCAACGCCGAGGACCTCGCCGCCGCCGCCGTCGCCCACGCGCGCGGCGAGATCGATCCAGCCCGTTATAAGCGGCTCTCGCTCGACGCCGCCAAGCTCGACGCCGTCGCCCACGGCCTCGAGCAATTGGCCGACGCCCCGGAGCTGCTCGGCCGCCCCGACCTGCGCCGCGAGCTCGACGACCGCCTCGTCCTCGAGCGCGTGCCCTGCCCGCTCGGCGTGCTCGGCGTCGTGTTCGAGGCGCGCCCCGACGCCGTCCCGCAGATCGCAGGCCTCGCGCTCAAGAGCGGCAACGCGGCGGTGCTCAAGGGCGGCCGCGAGGCATTAAAAAGCAACCGCGCCCTCGTCTCCGCGCTGCATCGCGTCTTGACCTCGCACGGCCTCGATCCCGCCGCGATCGCGCTCCTGGAACAGCGCGAGGAGCTCGACGAACTCCTGGGCCAGCGCGACCTGATCGACCTGATCATCGCCCGCGGCGGCAAGGCCTTCGTGCACCACATCCAGACCCACACCCAGATCCCCGTGATGGGCCACGCCGAGGGCGTCTGTCACCTCTATTTTCACAAAGCCGCCGATCCGACGATGGCCGCCGCGATCGCCGTCGACGCCAAGTGCAGTTACCCCGCGGCCTGCAACGCGATCGAGACTTTATTATGGGACGCCGACGCCGGCCCCGCGCTCGACGCCGCCGTCACCGCCCTGAGGGCCACGGGTGTCGAGCTGCGGGCCTGCCCACAAACGCTGCTGCGCCACCCCACGCTGCTCCCCGCGGGCGAAGCCGACTGGGACGCCGAGTACGGCGCGCTGATCCTCGCGATTCGCCAGGTCCCCGATCTCGACGCCGCCCTCGCCCACATCGCCGCCCACGGCTCACGCCACACCGAGGCGATCGTCACCGCGGACACCCACGTCGCCGAGCGCTTCCTCGCGCTCGTCGACGCCGCCGACGTGTTCCACAACGCGAGCACCCGCTTCGCCGACGGCTACCGCTTCGGCCTCGGCGCCGAGGTCGGCATCTCGACCGGCAAGCTGCACGCGCGCGGCCCGGTCGGCGCCTCGGGCCTGCTCACCTATCGCTGGCTACTACGCGGCAACGGCCAGGTCACCAGCGACTACGGCCCCGGCAAGCGCGCCTACACCCACCGGGACCTGGCGCTCAAAACAGAAACGGAATGAACATCCAGCTGCGCCGCTGCCACCCGGCGAACTCCGGGTACCGCGACAGCGAGCGGTCCTTGCGGATCATGTTGGGCAGCCACAGCGTGAACACTGCGATCCCGAGGACCAGCATCGGCGCCCAGTGCATCGCCAGCAGGCAAAACGCCAGGTACACCAGCAGCTCGCCGAGGTAGTTGGGGTTACGGAGGCGGGCCCACAGCCCGTCCGTCAGCAGCGTCCCGGGCGCGAGCCGCAGATGCATGTACTTTTGCATGTCGCTGACGAAGTGCAGAAAAATGCCGAGGCCCCAGATCGCCACGCACAGCCCGAGCAACCACGGGGCGGCGTGTAAATCTCGACTCGTGATCAGATACGGCGACACCCAGTACAGCGTCAGGAACGCCCAGGTCTGGAGCCCAAGCGACCACGACGCCGGCTGCTCCCACTGCTTGTCCGGGAACAGTCGACTCTTGGTGATCCACATGAACCCATACGTGCCGTGCAGCGCCAGGCATGTCCATGCCGTCTCGTTGTGCCAGGCGTCGAAGTACGCCATCAGAGCGACCACCGCGACCGCGTTGCTGGCCTTGTGGCTGTCGATGAAGAATTTGTGCGGGAGCTGTGACATGCGAGGACCTTCGGATCGGCCGCATGGTGCCACACCCGCGGCGCGCGCGGCCAAGGTGTGTTAACGCGCGGATGATACCCCAAAGTCACTTGAGCTACACGCCTCCGGGGGCTAGCTTCCGCGCCATGCGCCTTGAACGTACCCTGCTCCTCTCTCTCGCGCTCACCGCGGTCGCCTGTGGCGACGACGGCACCGCGACCGTCACCGAAGCCTCGACCGGCGGCACCACCGGCACGAGCACCACGGACGGCTCGTCCACCGTGGACCCGACCACCACGCCGACCACCGACACGCCGACCGGCACCGACAGCACGGATCCGACGACGCAGGGCCCGACGACCGACGGGCCGGCCACGACCACCGGCGACACCACCGGCGCGATCACGGGCGAGACCGGCGACACCACCTCGGGCACCACCTCGGGCACCACCACCGGCGACACCGACGGTACCACCACCGGGACCACCGGCGACACTGGCACCACCGGCGACACCGACACGATGGGCACCGTCGATGACGAGATCTACGAGATCCAGAACGGTACGATCGCCGAGGCCACCATGGTCAACGTCGAGGGCGTCATCGTCACCGGCATCTCCGCGACCAAGACCGGCATGTTCGTGCAGGAGCCGGGCGGCGGCGAGTACAGCGGCGTCTGGGTGTTCGTCGGCAAGCTGGGCCCGGACATCAGCATGCTCGCGGTCGGCGACGAGGTCGATGTCAGCGGCGTCACGCTCGAGTTCAATCAGCTGACCGAGATCGACGCGAGCCTCGGCACCGTCACCGCGACCGGCGTCAAGAACCTGGTCGTCG
>JAYUXQ010001059.1:0-3070 GCA_043752905.1 Nannocystis sp.
CGCAATCCAGGTGCGCTCCGGCCGCCCGGTCCGCGCGCGCCGCCTCGACCTGGCCCTCAGGACAGGTCTCAGCCCTCCTCCATCGGCGCCTCGATCTGCGACAGCATCCGGCGGATCAGCCCCTCGACCATCAACGCCCGCTCGCCGGCGTCGTAGACCCCGTCATGGTAGCGGGCCTGGATGTCGTCGAACTTCTCGCGGGTGTCGCTGATCAGCTGCTTGTACGGCTTGCGGCGCGCCAGGACAGCCTTTTGGTTGCTCCAAAAGAACGAGATCATCGTCGCCACGGTGAAGCCCGTCAGCGCCAGACCGACCGGGCCGCTGACGATGTACGCCAGACCATAACGCAGCGCGACCACGCCACCGACCCCGACCGCCAGCTCCCGCAGCCCGCTCTTACGCATCTTCCCCCACGCCATCGGGATCAGCTCGCCCGAGGCCAGCACCAGCGCCACGAACTCCGGACGCTTGGCCCCGCGGTCGTAGGTGTCCTTGATGACCTGCTGCATGAAGCTGTCGAAGCTCTCGTAGACCTCGGCGGGGTAGGCCGTGTGCGTGCTGGAGGAAGCTGCCATGGTCGCCAGCATAGCAGCGGAACGCTAGTTTGACAGAGCGCGTCCCGAACCGCAGAATTCGCGGCCGATGCGTCGTCCGAGGTCGTCTCGCCTGGCTCGCCCGGGCCATGTCCCCACGCGGGTCACCACCCCCCTGCGCCTGCTCGCCGTTTTGCTGACGCTGGCGCCCGCTTGCAAGGACCGCAAGGCGGCCACGGTGCCGGGCGTCGGCCCGGAGATCTCCGGTGTAAATACCTACCCCGATTCGGCCGAGCCCGGCGAGGTCGAGGTCCCCGAGCTCGAGGCCGACACCCCGAAGAAGGAGCGCGCCAAACGTCCGCCGCCCGCGCCGGTCACCACCCTCGGGGCCGCCATCGACTCCCTCGGCCACGGCAACCCCGAGGGCGCCGCCGACTTCCTGAAGAATGCCCTCAAGAAAGACCCCGCCGACGAGGCCCTGCGCCTGACCCTCGCGCACGCCCTCGCCACCACCGGCGCCTACGACGAGGCCGAGACTCACCTGTCCCAAAAGCCAGCCAAGGGAGCACTGGGTAACCCCCGCCTGCGCATGCACGCCCGCCTGCGCATGCTGCGAGGCGACCCCGCCGGCGCCGAGAGATCACTCGACCAGGCGATCGCCCACGACCCCAACGACCTCGCCGCCCGCGGTGAGCTGCTCGCCCTGCGCGTCAGCACCGGCCGCAGCCAGGAGCCGGACACCCGTGCCCTGATGGACGGCCTCTACGACGCCTACGACGCCGGCAAGGCCAGCACCGCCGAGGATCTGGTCGCGGTCGCCCGCGCCGCCCTCGCCCGCGGCAGCAGCGGCGCCTTCCACGACGCCAACATGGTGCTCGGCGAGGCCGAAAAGCTACCCACCCCGACCACAGGCCCCGAGCAGGGCTTTGTCGTCCAGGACCGCGTCCTGCTGCTGCGCGGCGCCGTGTTCCGCGAGAAGTACGCCGCCAGCGAGGCCGCCGACACCTACAACGTCATCCTCGCGCGTGACGCCTGGCAGCCGGACGCGCTCGCCGGCCTCGCGCTCGCGCAGCTGGAAGAGCTCCGCCTCGCCGGCGCCAGCGAATCTGCCGAGGCCGCGCTGCAGACCAACCCGCGCCACCCGGACGCCCACGGCGTGCTCGCCCGCGTCGCCCTCGTCGAGGGTCGCCGCGACGAGGCAGTGACCCGGGCCCGCAGCCAGATCTTGACCATACATCCGCGGCACCCGATCGGCCTCGCCGTGCTCGCCGCCGCCGCGCTCTCGGCCGACGACGACGCCGCCTTCAAGAAGGCCCGCGACGAGGCCCTCGCCTTCTCGCCGACCGCCATTCCCTTCTACCTCGCGCTCAACGACGTCCTGGTCTCGATGCACCTCTACGAGCAGACCGAGGCCGTGCTCGCCGAGGCCGTCAAGCGCTCCCCCGACGACCCCTACCTGCAATCTGCGCACGGCCTCAACCTGCTCCGCCTCGGCAAGGAGCCCGAGGGCCGCGCCGCGCTGGCCCGCGCCTGGAAGCGCGACCGCTTCAACGAGCGCACGCGCAACACCCTCGACCTCTACGAGCAGCGCATCGACCCCAACTACACCGACGTCACCAGCGGCGACCTGCGCCTGCGCCTCCCCAAAGCAGACGCCGAGATCGTCCAGACCGACCTGCTCGCCGCCATCTCCCGCGCCCGCAAGGCCCTCGACGCTCGCTACGGCATGCACCCCGGCCCGCTGCGCGTCGAGGTGTTCGCCGACCCCGACGACTTCAGCGTGCGCACCATCGGCGTCCCGAGCCTTGGCGCCGTCGGCGTGTGCTTCGGCGACCTCATCACCAGCGTCGGACCTTACCGCGGCACCCACAACTTCCATCAGGTCATCTGGCACGAGCTCGCCCACGTCTACGCCGTCAAGCTCAGCCGCGGCCGCGTGCCCCGCTGGTTCACCGAGGGCCTCAGCGAATGGGAGTCCGAGATCGCCGACCCGAGCTGGGCCCGCGAGAGCGCCGAGCTGCTCGCCCAGGCCCGCCGCGACGGCCACATGCGCAAGCTCGGCGAGCTCGACCTCGCCTTCCTGCGCGCCACCAGCCCCACCATGATGGAGGTCGCCTACGCCACCGCCGCCTGGGCCATGCGCTACCTCGGCGAGACCCACGGCCTCCCCAAGCTCATGCTCGTGCTCAAGGGCTACGCCACCGGCGCGACCACCGAGGCCCTCTTCAAACAGCACCTCGGTCAGGACATGAGCGCCGTCGAGGCCGGCTTCGAGGCGTGGATGAACAGGCGCCTCGATGCCACCATCTCGGGCTGGCAGCCGAGCCCACACGGCAAGATCGAGGCCCGCGACCGCACCCTCGCCAGGGCGATCGAACAGATCAAGGCCAAGGACTACACCGGCGCCGCGCGTACGCTTCAAGTGCTCGTCCAGGGCCCCGGCGACGGCTTTCGCCCGCGCATGCTGCTCGGCGAGGTGCTGCTGCAAGGACCCCAGTGGAAGTCCGCCGCCCCGCACTTTGAGAAGGCCCGCAGCT
>JAYUXQ010001060.1:0-7573 GCA_043752905.1 Nannocystis sp.
GCACGTCGAGCTCGTCCCACCCGCGCGCGTCCATCTCCTCGCGCGTCATCGGCAAGAACGCGTGCAGGTCGCGGGCCTGGCCCGTACTCGACGATCGCAACTGGACGAGCGACACGCGGGCACCGTAAGTCCAACCGCCCCGCGCCGACACCCCCGGGCGCGTGCGCGAGGCCACGCCGACCCGCCTCCGGCGCCGCCGGACTGGCCGCCGCGCCCGCTCGCCCTGACCGCCACCGCTTGCTCGCAGGCCCCTGCCCCTGTCACCCTCGCGCGCGTGACCGCCGTCCTGCGCGCGCAAGGCCTCGCCCACCGGGTCCCCGGGCGCACACTCTTTGGCGACCTCTCGCTCGAGCTGCGGCCCGGTCGCGTCACCGCCGTCGTCGGCCCCAACGGCGCCGGTAAATCGACCCTGCTGCGCCTGCTCGCCGGCCTCGACGCCCCACAGGCCGGTCACGTCGAGCTCGGCGGCGCCGACCTGCGGACCATCCCGGCACGCCTGCGGGCGCGCCGCCTGGCCTACCTTCCGCAGCGCACCACCCTCGCCTACGACCTCGGCGTCCGCGAGTTGGTCCTGCTCGGGCGCTCGCCCTACCTGCCCGCCTTCGGGGCCCCGGCCGCCAGCGACCTCGCCGCCGTCGACGCCGCGCTCGCCCGCGTCGACCTCCACGGCCTCGCCGACCGCGGCGCACGCTCGCTCAGCGGCGGCGAGCTCCAGCGCGTCATGCTCGCCCGCATGCTCGCCAGCGAGGCCGGCGTGCTGGTCCTCGACGAGCCGACCGCCGCCCTCGACATCGGCCACGCGCTGGCCTTCCTGGGCCACTTGCGCAGGCTCGCCGCCGAGGGCGCAGCCATCGTCCTCGCCCTGCACGACCTCGACCTCGCGCGCCGCTTCACCGACGACGCCGTCCTGCTCGCCCCCGCCGCCGCCCTCACCGGTCCCGTGGGACATGTCCTCTCGGCCAGCAACCTCGGCCCCGCCTTCGGCGTCGCCGTGCGCGAGCTCGGCGAGCACCTCGTCTTCGATCCGCAGCCGTCGCCTCAACCGCCGCTCAGGTAGACCATCTCGAGCCCGCCCGACCCGCGCAGCAAGATCTCGCGCGCCAGCTCGGTCGCCTCGTGCGTGCCCGCCAGCGCGATCACGTCGCCGACCTGCAGCCGCTCGCCCGGCGCCGGCACCACCGTCCCGGCCGGCTCGCGGTTGATCGCCATCACCGTCACCCCCGCGCGCACACGCAAGCTGAGCTGCCCGAGCGTGCGACCGACCGCAGGACTCTCCTCCACCAGCCGCACCGCGATCATCCCCGGGAACCCGGGCAGCATCGTCGTCGCCTCGATCAGCGACTCCTCCGCCCTGTGCGCGCCCGGCTCGCGGCTCTGCTTCGACAGCACCTCGACGATCAGCTCGGTGCCCGCGCGCACGTGGCCCTGCAAGTTCGTCACGCTCTGCCACACGTTGTAGACCAGCGCCGCGACCACCAGCGCGAACACCACCAGGCCCGAGCTCAGCGGCAAGAATGGCTGCGAGATCGCCACCAGCGGCAGACCCACGACGAGGCTCAGCGCCAGCTCGAGTGCCACCGTGAACACGCGCCGCGGCGCCGATCCCAGGTCGAGCTTGCCGCCCTCGCGCGCTGGCACCACCAGCTCCGCGAGCAACCGCGCCAGCGCAGCCGCGCGCCGGAGCACCCCCCACAGGAACATCCCGGCGACCACCAGCGTCAGCCCGATCCACGCCGTGTCGACCAGCTCCGGGTTGAGCGTGAAGCGGTGGCTGACCGCGATGACCACCCCCCAGTGGACCAGCCGCGAGCCCGCCAGCGCCGCCAGCAACAGCACCGCGTCGAGGACCAGCAGCACGATCGCCCGGCGGATGCTCGCCCACGTCGACACCGTCGGCGGCGCCGTCCGCAGCTGCTCGATCCAGCCGTCGTAGAACGTCACGAAGGTCTGCAGGCCGGCCGGCAACCGCCGGTCGACCGCCTCGGCCACCGCTGCCGAGTGACGCACGAAGATCGGGGTCGTCAGCGCCGTCAGCAGCGACACCGCGACCGCGATCGGCGGCAAGAATTCGCCGGTCGCCCCGGTCGAGACCCCGAGCGCAGCGATGATGAACGAGAACTCCCCGATCTGCGCCAGGCTCATGCCGGCGCGCACCGAGTGCCGCAGGCCGTTGCCCGACAGGAACGCCCCCAGCGTCACCCCGAGCACCTTGCCGACGATCACCAGCGCCGTCAGCACCAGCACCGGCAACCAGTGCACGATCACCAGCCGGGGATCGATCGTCAGCCCGACCGCGATAAAGAAGATCGCGGCGAACAGGTCCCGCAGCGGCTTGACCAGGTGCTCGACCCGCGCCCCCTCGCCCGACTCCGACACCAGCATGCCGGCCATGAACGCCCCGAGCGCGACCGAGTAGCCGGCCATCTCCGCCAGCGCCGCCATCGCGAAGCACACCGCGATGCCGGCGACCAGCGTCGTCTCGCCGCGGTTTTGCCTCACCACGCCGCGAATGAAGCGCGGCACGACCAACAGCCCCGCGGCCAACAGCGCGACCAAAAAGCCGATCAGCTTGCCGATCGTCAGCGCGAACTCCCCCGGCGACAGGTCCTTGCCCGACGCCACCGCCGTGAGGATCGCCAGCAGCAAGATCGCGATCATGTCCTCGAACACCAGCACCGCGAACGTGACGTCGACGAAGCCGCCCCGGACCTTCTGCTCCTCGAACGCCTTGGCGACCAGCATCGTCGACGAGATGCCGAGGCACGCGCCCGCGAACAGGCTCTCGACCTCCGTCCAGCCGAACAGGCGCCCGACGAGGTACCCGAGCGAGATCATCAGGCCGACCTCGATCATCGCCGTCAGCCCGCCCGCCACTCCGATCCGGGCGATCTTTCGCAGGCTAAACTCGATGCCGATCGTGAACATCAGCAGCATCACCCCGAGCTCCGAGAGCGCGTGCGTCAGGGCCAGGCTGTCCTCGCCGCCGATGACGATGCCTGGCACGTGCGGCCCGAGGATGATCCCCGCGACCAGATACCCGAGCACCGGCGGCTGCCGGAGCTTGTGCGAGACGATGCTCGTCACCGCGGCCGTGCCGAGGATGATGCCCAGATCCTGGACGAAGTGCGCGATACCGGCGGACATCGGGCCCGCGAGCTTACACGAACTGGCTCGACGCGATCATCCCCCGGCCGCCTCCGACAGCTCCGGCGGAGCGACCGCGACCAGCTCCTCGAGCGTGCCGGTGTCCATGCGATAGACCCAGCCATGCAGGCTCGGCGTCCGTTCGCGCGCCCACGCGGCCTGGATCACCGGGCTGCGCCGCAGCTGCTCGACCTGGGCGATCGTGTTGAGCTCGACCATGCGGTCCCAGCGGGCCCGGTCGTCCGACAGCGCCTCGATCTCGGCCTGGTGTCGTGAGAGCAGCGCCCGGATCGGCTCCAGCCACTGCCCCAGCGGGCCGCCGAGCGCATCGCCGCCCGCGCTGTCGATCGCCGCCCGCACGCCCCCGCAGCCGTAGTGCCCGCACACCACCACGTGCCGGACCTTGAGCGTCTCGACCGCGTACTGCACCGCGCTGAGCGCGTTGACGTCCGTCGCCGAGACCAGGTTGGCGACGTTGCGATGCACGAACAGCTCGCCCGCCGTCGTCACCGTGATCTCGTTGGTCGGCACCCGGCTGTCCGAGCACCCGATCCACAGGAACTCCGGCTGCTGCGATTGGGTGAAGCGCTGAAAGTATTCCGGGTCGAGGGCCAGCTTCTCCTGCACCCACGACTTATTCTCCAACAGCAACAGACGGGCAGTATTCATGGCAGTGGGGTCGTCTTGAACAGTTCGTTGGCGCTCCCGGGGCTGCGGCGCAGCTCCACGGTGATGTCGCGGGTCGGGGCCGAGGCGACGAAGTCGTCGATGCACTCGATGATGTCGCTGTCGATGAACTGCGCGCGCGTGCCGTCGATGATCACCGACGACCGGTCCGCGATCGTCTCGAACACGCCACGCAGCCGCGGTTTGTTGAGGAACGAGACATCCTTGGTGAAGCGGATCAGCACCATCTCGCCGTCGCGCGTCACGATCAGCGCCGACTTGAAGTTGCTGCGCACCACGAAGAACACGCCGACGCCGATCCCGATCAGGATCCCGACCAGCAGGTCCGTCAGCAGGATCGCCACCACCGTCACCAGGTACGGTACGAACTGCGCGAGCCCGCGGCGGTACTGCTCGATCAGGATCCGCGGCCGCGCGAGCCGCCAGCCCATCACGATCAGCACCGCCGCCAGCGCGGCCAGCGGGATGTAGTTGAGCCAGCGCGCCAGGAACAGCGCGCTCAGCAGCAGCAACACCCCGTGCACGACCGTCGCCAGCCGCGTCTTGCCGCCCGCCGCCACGTTCGCCGACGACCGCACGATCACCGCCGTCACCGGCAGCGCGCCGAGCAGCGCCGCGACGATGTTGCCGACCCCCTGCGCCCGCAGCTCGCGGTTCATCGGCGTGATGCGCCGCCACGGGTCGAGCTTGTCCGCCGCCTCCGCGGAGAGCAGGCTCTCGATGCTCGCGATCAGCGCCAGCGTCACCGCCATGCGCCACACCGCCCCGTCGAGGATGTGGCTAAAGTCCGGGAACTGCAACGCCTCGGCGAGCGCCGCGGGGCTGCGCAGCAGCGGGATCGCCACCAGATGGCTCGCCTGCAACGCCACCGCCGGCCACCACGCCAGCAACGCGAAGTTCGTCGCGGTCCCGGCCAGCACCGCGATCAACGACGGCGGGAACCAGTTGCCGTGACGGATCCGCGGCACCACCCGGCTCCACCCGAGCAGCGCCGCCAGTGCGACCACGAACACCACCAGCGCCCCGACATCGACATGCGCGACCGCCTCGAGGATGTCCGAGAACGTGTTGCCGCCGCCCGGATCGCGAAACGCCTCGCCGCCCTCGTACGCCACGTCGCGGCCGAGCGCGTGCGGGATCTGCTTCAGGATCAGGATCAGGCCGATCGCCGCGAGCATCCCACGCACCACGCTGACCGGCACGAAGTGCGCCACGCCGCCCGCCCGCGCCACCCCGAGCGCCAGTTGCATCACGCCCGCCAGCAGCACCGACGTCAGGAAGATCGGGTAGCCGCCGAGCTCCGTGATGCCCGCGAGCACCACCGCCGTCAGGCCCGCCGCCGGCCCGCTGACGGACACCGACGAGCCGCTGAGCGCACCGACCACCACGCCGCCGATCACCCCCGACGTGATGCCGGCCAGCGGCGTCGCACCCGACGCCAGCGCGATGCCGAGGCACAGCGGCAGCGCCACCAGGAACACCACGATGGCCGCCGGTAAGTCGTCCCGCGGCGACACCCAGAGTCGCCGACCGGATGTCATCGAGATATCGGTCACCGCGGGACCGTATAGCAGCGTTCGCTCGCCTCGCCCGCCCACGGCGCAGCGTCACGGCGAATTCACTCCCGACACGCGTCGTCAGAAGTCGCAGTCGCGTCACTCGCTTCGTCCCACGTGACACTGTGATCATTGAGGACCCATCCCCCGGGCCCGGTCACCTGCCCCGCGTCCGTCCAACGACGCCTCCCGCGGCATCGGCGCCGCCATGTCCGCGCGCGGATCGGCCATGCGAGGTCACGCACGTTGACATTGAAAACGAATTTCAATATTTCAGAAGGGTCCCGTGATGCTCGCTCCACGCCTTCATCCCCTCCTCCTCGCGCTCCTGCTCGCCGCCGCATGCGACTCCTCGGGGTCCGCCTCGCCGTGGGACGACGCCGAGTTCACCGCGCAGGCCGCCGAAGTCCGTGCGCAGTATGTCGCCGTCATGTCCGCCACCTACGCCGACACGCTCGCCGGCGCCGACGCGATGCAGGCCGAGATCGAGGCCTTCCTCGCCGCCCCCTCGGCGGCAGGCCTCGAGCGCGCGCGTGAGGCGTGGCTGGCCGCGCGTGAGGTCTACGGCCAGACCGAAGTGTTCCGCTTCTACGGCGGCCCGATCGACGCCAAACCCGACAACCTCGAGAGTCGCATCAACTCCTGGCCGCTCGACGAGGTCTACATCGACTACGTTGAGGGCCAGCCCGACGGCGGCATCATCAACGACCCGGACGCCTTCCCGACGATCGACCGCGAGACCCTTATCGCCGAGAACGCCGCCGGCAGCGAGGATGACATCTCGATCGGCTGGCACGCGATCGAGTTCCTGCTGTGGGGCCAGGACCTGCGGGCCGACGGCCCCGGCGACCGCCCCTACACCGACTTCGTCGTCGGCGAGGAAGGCACCGCCGCGGATCAGGACCGCCGCGCCGCCTACCTCGCCGTCGCCACCGAACTCCTGATCGCCGACCTCGGCACCGTCACCGCCGCGTGGCAGCCCGGCGCGAGCAACCGCGACAGCTTCACCGCCGGCGACCCGAAGGACGCGCTGACCAAGCTCCTGCTCGGCATGGGCAGCCTCAGCGGCGCCGAGCTCTCCGGCGAGCGCATCGGCGTCGCCTACGCGACCCGCGAGCAGGAGGACGAGCACTCCTGCTTTAGCGACAACACCCACCGCGACCTCTACACCAACGCGCTCGGGCTACAAAACGTGTACCTCGGCCAGTACGGCAGCCTGCACGGCGCCAGCCTCTCGCAGCTGGTCGCCGGCCTCGAACCCGAGCTCGACCGCACCCTGCGCGACCAGCTCGCCGCCAGCGTCGCCGCCATGGCCGCGATCCCGGCGCCGTTCGACAACGCGATCCAGGCCGCCGACGGCACCCCCGCGCGAGACTCCGTCGCCGCCGCGATCGCGGCCCTCAAGGCCCAGACCGCGACGATCGCCGAGGTCGCCGCGCGCCTCGACATCACCCTCAACCTCGAGACGTAGCAACATGTCCCGTCGCCTCGCCCTGCTGTTGTCCGCGATCGTCCTCGCCTGCGAGGACGCGCCCGCGCTCGAGCCCGGCGAGGCCACGCCCGGCGGCGACACCACCGTGTTCGACACCACCGGCAACGCCTTCTCGCTGTCGGCCCGCAACATGAGCTTCGATAGACGCCAGCGCTTCGTCGTCGGCAATTCGTTCTTCAATAAAAATTGGGTCACCGCGCCGAGCTCGACCACCTCGCGCGACGGCCTCGGCCCGACCTTCAACGCCCGGTCCTGCTCGACCTGTCACTTCAAGGACGGCCGCGGCCGCGCCCCCGGACCCGACGAGGACTTCACCGGCCTGCTGCTGCGCCTCAGCATCCTCAGCATCCCCGGCATCCCCGGCATCCCCGGCATCCCCGGCATCCCCGGCGAGGCCGCCCACGGCGGCCCGCGCGACGCCGGTCCCTACGGCGAGCAGCTTCAGTCCCAGGCGATCGCCGACGTGCCCGCCGAGGGCACCCCGCGCGTCACCTACGTCGAGCGCGCCGGCACCTTCACCGACGGCGAGCCCTACAGCCTCCGCGCCCCGACCTACACCATCGAGGCCCCCGCGCTCGGCCCCCTGCCCGCCGACCTCCTGATCTCGCCGCGCGTCGCCCCGGCGATGATCGGCATGGGCCTGCTCGAGGCGATCGCCGAGGCCGACATCCTCGCGCGCGCCGACCCCGACGAC
>JAYUXQ010001061.1:0-7573 GCA_043752905.1 Nannocystis sp.
CGCGCCCGGGGTGTCGTTCGCGCCCGGGGTGTTGGTCGCGCCCGGGGTGTTGGTCGCGCCCGGAGTGTTGGTCGCGCCCGGTCGCGGGCCGCGCCCTGCGCTCGCCTCGGCGACCGCGCCCGGGGCTGGCGCGGAGGGCATGTCCGGAAAGACAGGGTCGGCGATGATGGCGGGGGCCTCGGCGGGCAGCGGCGCGCCGGTCCGTTCGGCGAGCATGTGCGTCCACGCCATGCCGCCGACGAAGCGCAGCTCGCTGGCCGCGCTGACCCCCGCGCGGCTGACCTGGACCACGACGCCGCGGTCGCCGTCGCCGAGCCCCGCGAGGGCCTGACCGGGGCCGTCGAGCGGGACGCCGTTGATCGACTCGATGATGTCGCCGTCGAGCAGCCCGAGCGCCGCATACACCGATCCCTCGCGCACGCCGCGGACCCGCTGGCCCGGCACGCCCTCGGTCACCGGCTCGAAGGTCAGGCTCGGCCGACCCGACGACAGGTCCTCCACCGTCAGCGCGACCAAAAAAGTGTCGACCTCGTACACCGCCTGGTTAACGTCGGGCTGGCGTACCCCCGCCCGCACCACCGTGGCGAGCACCGCCGGGTCGACCGCTGGCGGCAATACCGGCGCCGAAAGCACTCGCACCGGCATGCTCGCGGGCGAGGGCTCGAGGGTCGTCAGCTCGCAGCCAAAAACCGCGACGACACCCGCAAAGAACCACGCACACGCCGTTCGCACAGGCCCGCAGGGTAGCGCGGGGCCCCGGCCCCGCCAAGCCACCGCCAGGCCCCACCGAGTCACCGCCAGGCCACCGGCGCCGGTCCACCCTCGGCCGGCCCCGACCCGGCGGGCGCGGGCGGACTGCGTGACGACCGCGGGGCGTGCTACGTTGCGGGCATGGATACCTTCGCCGATCCGCGCAACGACGGACGCCGCCGGGGCGACCCACGATCTCACAGGGATGGCCCACCGCGTCCCCCCGAGGGGGGCTGGGCCGCCTGGTACCTGCGAGACGAAGACGACGTGGGCGAGAGCACCGAGCAAGGCATCACCGTGCGCACGCTGCTGGCGGCGCTGACCGAGCTTGCGCGCGAGCGCGGCTGGGCCCGCACGCTGGTCGCCGGCGACCAGTTCTTCGCCTGGGTCGAGTCCGAGCCGCTGGTCCGGATCTCCCCGGACGTGTACCTGCTCGACGACCCGCCAACGCCGCCCTACCCGGCCATGTGGCGCACCTGGCTCGAAGGACAGGCCGCCCCGCGCTTCGCCGTCGAGGTCGTGTCCGACGACTGGGCCAAGGACTACATCCACGCGCCCCGCAAGTACGACCAGCTCGGCACCCGCGAGCTCGTCGTCTTCGACCCCGAGGCCGCCCTCCCGCGCCGCGGGCGACGCATCGTCCTCCAAATGTTTCGTCGCGACGCCGGGGGCGCGCTGGTCCGCGTCGAGGCCGGCGAGGGCCCCGTCCACAGCGCCGAGCTCGACGCCTGGCTGGTCGTCCAGCGCGGGCCCGCGGGCGCCCGCCTCCGCATCGCCCGCGACGCATCCGGCACCGACCTCGTCGCCACCTCGGAAGAGCTCGTCGGCGCGCTCGGGGCCCGGGTCGGCCAGTATGAGGGCGCCGTCGCCGAGTTCGAGGGCGTCGTCACCGTGCAGCGAGACCTCCTGGAGCAGCAGAACGCCGTGATCGCCAAAAAGGACGCCCTGGTCGCCAAAAAGGACGCCGTGATCGCCAAACAGGACGCCCTGGTCGCCGAACAGAACGCCCTGGTCACGGGACAGGCCGCCTTGATCGCCGAACAGGCAGCCATGATCGCCAGGCTTCAGGCCATGCTCGCCCGGAAGGCCGACGAGCCCGACGAGTAGCCGTCCTCTCGCCGGCCGGACCGGCCGCCGCGGTCCGGCCGCCCGGTCGTGAATTCTGCCTTGTCTGAACCAGAACAAGTGCTTCCTGGCCCCTGGACGGATCCGCGCGCGCGACTTAAGGTGACGTCTGGCGGTCCTCCACGGTCCGCCGGAGGTTCCCGTGGGTCACCATAAGCTTCGACGTCTCCGCGTATACGGCGGCTTTCTCGACAAGCTCGATATCAACTTCAGCGACGGCCTGTGCTGCATCATCGGCGGTCGCGGCAGCGGCAAGACGACCGTCCTCGAGTTCATCCGCCACGCCCTCGACCGCGTCCCGCGGTCGGGTAGCCCGGCCTCGAAACAGGCCGAGGAGCGCGTGCGCGGGCTGCTGGCCGCCAACCTCGGCGCCACCGGCTGCGTCGAGCTCGAGTTCGAGAGCAAGGAGGGTCTGGTCTACAGCATCCGGCGCACCGCCCACGAGCCGCCGACGGTCACCGACAGCCACGGCAAGCCGCTCAAGCCGGAGATGCTCGGCTCGAGCGTGCTCATCGACGCCGCGATCTTTAGCCACAACCAGATCGAGGACATCGCCCACAACCCGGCCGCCCAGCGCGAGCTGATCGACCGTCTGGCGAGCCAGTCGTTGCAGGCGCTGGAGGCCAGGATGGCCCAGACGACCTCGCTGCTGCGGGAGAATGCCCAGCGGCTCGTGCAGCTGCAAGTGCGGATCCAGGGCGCGACGCGCAACCTCGTCGACCTCTCGAGCTGGGAGAGCAAGCTGTCCGCCGCGATCTCGGCGCTCGGCGGCGAGGCCGGCTCGGCGTTCAAGATCGCCGCGGATCACAAGACCGTGCGCGACCAGGAGAAGGCCGGCCTCGTGCGCGCCCGCGAGGTCGTCACGCGCGTGCGCCAGAGCCTCGTCGAGACCCTGCCGGCCCAGATCCGCAGCCTCGGCGGCGCATTGCCGGACTCGCTGCTCGGCGGCCCGCACGGCCACGTGTTCGCCGACCTCGCCCGCGAGCTGACGCGCAAGCAAAACGAGATCGGCATGCTCGCCGAGCTCCCGCTCGACAAGCTCGCCGCGCTCGAGCGCACGATCGAGGCCACCAGCGACCAGCTCGCGCGGGCCCACGCCCCGCAGGAGGCCGAGTACGCCGCGCTGATGGCCCGCGCCGAGCAGAGCAGCAGCAAGCTGGCCGCCCGCGACGAGGCCGCCCGCGAGGTCGCCCGCCTGTCCTCGACCAAGGGCGAGGTGGTCGAGCTCGAGGCGGCGCTGGCCCAGGCCCGCGACGCCCGCGACGCCCTGCGCCACGAGTTCGCGCAGATCCGCCGCGAGCGCTCCGACCGGCGCGCCGCGCTGGCGGACCAGGTCACCGACCGCCTCGGCGGCAAGGTCCGCGTCATCGTCGCCCGCGACGCCGAGCTGACCGCGTACCGCGAGTTCCTGGTCAGCCTGATGAAGCGTTCGGGCAAGCAGTACAACGCGCCGATCGAGCGCCTGACCGCGCAGGTGGCCCCGGACAAGCTCGGGGCGCTGTGCGACCGCGAGGACCACGCCGCGCTCGCGGCCAGCGGCGACATCAACCCCGAGTTCGCCGAGAGCCTGATCCGCCAGCTGCGCGAGCAGCCCGAGCGGCGCTTCGAGCTCGACGTGCTCGACGTCGAGGATATCCCGCGGATCGAGCTCCAGGTCCACGGTGAGTGGCGCAGCGCCGATCGCCTGTCGACCGGCCAGAAGAGCTCTGCCATCTTGCCGATCTTGCTGATGGACAGCGAGGCCCCGCTGTTGATCGACCAGCCGGAGGACAACCTCGACAACAGCTTCATTTCGGACGCCGTCATCCCGCAGATCCTCGCCATACGCGGCAAGCGTCAGCTCATCCTCATCACCCACAACCCCAACCTCCCGGTCCTCGGCGAGGCGGCGCAGGTGGTCGTGCTCGAGGCCGATGGACGGCACAGCAAGGTCGTCGCCCAGGGCGACGTCGAGTCGGTCAAGCAGCACATCGTGCGGCTCATGGAGGGCGGCCGCGAGGCCTTCCGCCAGCGCGCCCGCAGCTACGGGGCATGACGGAGCATGACGGAGCATGACGGAGCATGACCGGTCAGATCGACCGCAGCAGGACCGAGACGGTCACCGCCGCCACGAACATCGCCACGATCAACGGCACCTTCCACGCCAGCTCGCTGCCGAACGACCGGCGACAGTGACAGCAGCTCGGCTCGGCCGAGGGCGTGAACTTGTGGCACGCCGGGCACATGCGCCGCGGCGCCCGCTGGTCGCGGCTACAACCGCCGCAGCGCGCGGGCGTCCCGGTGCAGTCGCCGCAGAACAGGCACGGCAGCAGCGGGGCGATGTCCGGGGTCACGCCGGCAGCGCCTTGCTCGAGAGCACACCGGCGATCGCCATCGCCTGCTCGCGGTTGGTCTTCATGCCCATGCGGTGGAACTTGGCGGAGAACGGCACCGGCCCGGCGATGGCGATGTGGGTGAACAGCGAGCCGGTCGAGGTCTTGACCCCGCGAAGATCACCGAGGGCATACTCGCTCACCTCCTTGACCTTCACGCCGCCGCCGACGCGAAGCACGATCAGGCGCCGGTCGGTGAGCCCGATGACATACTCCTTCGTCAACAAGGCCACCGCGATGACACCCGGCAAGATCGCCAGACACAGGAGCAAGATGACCAGCCCCATATTCGGCTGCTTCACGCCGAACGCGTAGTATTGCAGCTGCTCGCCCGGTTGAAGTTGCGCCTCGAGAGCCGCGCGGACCGGTTCATCTTTGAATCTCGCCACCGCCGCAGGGTCGCCCGTACGCCGCCCGCGCGCAAGCTCCGGCTGGTGTATGCTCGGGTCGCGATGGACAGCGACGAGGCGATGTTTGCCGCGTGGCGAGCCGGCGACGCCCGGGCCGGCGCGGAGCTGTTCGAGCGCCACTACGCTGGCATCGCCCGGTTCTTTCGCAACAAGGTCGACGCCGACGCGCCCGACCTGATCCAGAAGACCTTTTTGGGCTGCCTCGAGTCGCGCGAGCGCGTACGCGGCGACTCGAGCTTTCGCACCTACCTGTTCGCGGTCGCGCACCACGTGCTCTACAAGCACCTGCGGACGCGTTCGCGCGCCCTGATCGACTTCGGCGTCACCTCGATCCACGACCTGCGGCCGACCGCGACCGCGCTGCTGGCCCGCCGCGCCGAGGAGCAGGCCCTCCTCCAGGCCCTGCGCCGGATCCCGCTCGAGCACCAGGTGACCCTCGAGCTGTACTTCTGGGACAGCTTCACCGCCCGCGAGATCGCCGAGATCCAGGGCGTACCGGAGGGCACCGTGCGCACTCGGCTGCGCCGCGCCAAGCTGCTGCTGGTCGACGCGCTGGCCCAGGTCGCCGAGTCGCCGGCCGTGCTTCACGAGACCGTCAGCAACCTCGACGCGTGGGCCAGCTCGGTGCGCGCCCAGATCGCCGGCCGCCCCTGAGACATGTTCACAGGGACATGTCCCCGGGGACATGTCCACAATTATAAATTATTCTCAAAAGGTCCAGCGCAGGCCGCCGGGGGCGAGCGTCGGGGTCAGCCGGGCGCGGCGTGGCGCTGGCCGGACGACCCCGACGATCGTCAGCGCGAGACCGGCGATGACGAGCACGCCGCCGAGCACGCCGCCCGCGATCGCGGCGCGATTGGCCCGCAGACCACGCGCCCACGCGGCATCCTTGTCGGGCTCGCGGCGCGGGTCGTCGCCTGGCAGCTCGACGGCCGCCGCCAGCTCGCGGTCGGCCCGGGCCCCCGCGAGCAGCCCGGCCGCGAGGATCGTCATCCCGGCCGCGCCGAGCCCGAGCCCGACCCCACCCGCGAGGATCAAGCGGCGGTCACGGCGCGGGGGCTCCGGCGCGGTCGTCGTCATGACCGTCGCGGTCGGCCCGAGACGGGCGGCCAGCTCGGCGCGGCGCTGCTCGACCGCGCCGCGGTTCTCGTCGTCGGTCGGGTCGAGGTCGGCGAGGTACGCGTCGAGCACGGCGATCGCCCGCTGCAGCCGCTCCGGTCGGGCCGTCTCGGCGTGGGCCGTGGCGATCGCCAGCGCGAGCCCGGCCCGCCGGTGCGCCGTCGCCTGCGTCACCGGCAGCGCGCCCGTCGCCCGGTGCCACGCATCGATCGCGCCGTCGAGGTCGCCCGCCGTCCGCCTGCGCTGGCCCTCCGCCGTCCAGCGGGTCGCCTCCTCGGCCCCGGGACCTGGCCGCAGGGACAGGTCGCCGCCCTCCGCCGGACCTGTCCGTTCGGGCAGCTCGGGCGCCACGGGTACGGTCGCATCACCTGTCTGTTCGGGCAGGTCACCCGCGACGTCCGCCGGAGGCTCGCCAGCGCGCGCGGCTCCGGGCGTCAGGGTCACGGCCAGGACCAGCGCGCGCACCAGCGCGAGCGCCCGCGCGGCGGCCTCCGGGCCTCCGGGGTCCCGGCGGCCCGCGGCGGCGGACCGGGCGGCGGGGCGCTGGCGTGGCATCGACCGCGGGCATGATAGACCAGGCAGGGAGGCAGCGACAGCCCGCCGACGCCCGTGACCTTCGATCCTCACCCCAGCTGCGACGACACCGCTCCCGCGCTGCTCACCCCGTACGGCGCCACGCCGGGCGACAGCAAGGGCCAGCGGCTGATCAAGGACGTCATCAAGTCGCAGCTGTTCCCCGGCGAGGTCGTGCCGGTGATGATCGGCCGGTTTCGCGTGCTCCGACCGATCGGGGCCGGCGGCATGAGCCTGGTATACGCGGCCTACGACGAGCGCCTCGATCGCAAGGTCGCCGTCAAGCTGCTCAAGGGCGGCGGATCTCCGGACAACCAGGCCCGCATGCTGCGCGAGGCCCAGGCCATGGCCAAGCTCTCGCACCAGAACGTCGTCGCCGTGCACGAGGTCGGCACCTGGGGCGAGCAGGTCTACATCGCCATGGAGTTCGTCAAGGGCATGGACCTGCGCGCCTGGCTGGCCCATGAACCCCACGCCTGGCCCGAGGTGCTCGAGGTGTTCACCGCCGCCGGGCACGGCCTGTCCGCCGCGCACCGGGCCGGCCTGGTCCATCGCGACTTCAAGCCGGCCAACGTGTTGCTCGGCGACGACGGCCGCGTGCGCGTCGTCGACTTCGGGCTCGTGCGGCAGAGCGACGAGGTCCACGCGCCGGGCCCCGGGGCCAGCATGACCTCGACGCCGATCACCAACCTCCACACGACCCTGACCGCGACCGGCGCGATCCTCGGGACGCCCGCGTACATGTCGCCCGAGCAGCACGAGGGCCGCCCCGCCGACGCGCGCAGCGATCAGTTTAGCCTGTGCGTCGCGTTGTGGGAGGGCCTCTACGGCGCGCCGCCGTTCGCCGGCGCCAGCCTGCCCTCGCTCGCCGAGGCCGTCTGCAACGGCCGTGTCCGACCTGTCCCCGAGGACAGCCGCGTGCCCGCCTGGCTGCGCCGCGTGGTCCTGCGCGGGCTGTCCGTCGACCCCGCCGCGCGCTGGCCGGGCATGGACGAGCTGCTCGACGAGCTCGCCCGTGACCCCGACCGCCTGCGCCGCGCTCGACTGCGGGTCGGCCTGATCGCCGGCGCGATGACGGCGGTGGTCGTCACCTTCGCGTGGCTGGCCAGCAGTCAGGCCGACGTCGCCCGCGTCGCCCAGCGGGCCGAGGCCGCCGCCGACCGCCTGCGCCGGCAAGCCGAGGAGCAGCAGGTCACCGCCGAGGTCGCCCGCGACGAGGCGATG
>JAYUXQ010001062.1:0-3064 GCA_043752905.1 Nannocystis sp.
AGGTGGGCCGGCGGGGCGGCCCGGAACTGCGAGAGGTCGAAGATCAGCTTGGACTCGCGGTCGAACTTGAAGAGGGAGGTCTTCTCGACCTCCATCACGATCTGAAGGTTGGAGCCGAGGTACTCGACCGCGAGGTTGATGTCGGTGATGCCGACCTGCGAGCACAGCTGGACCGGCGGCTGGAAGGTGCCGGTGAAGCGCTGGCCGAGCGGGTCGGGCTCGAGGTTGGCGATGCGGTAGTCGAGGGCGCCGAGCGCGTCGCGGATGCGCTCGATGTCGACGTTGCGCATGTTGATCGGGCTGGCGGAGGAGATGTCGTAGGCCCACTCGATATCGACGTAGCCGCGGACCTCCCAGTGGACATCGCGGCCCGACATCGAGGTGCCGGGCGGCACGCGCAGGCGAAACGGCAGCGGGACGACCTCGCCCTTCTTGGCCCGCCACGGGCCCTGGCGGACCAGCATCCTGTCCCACACGTGGCCGTCCTTGGGTCCCTTTTTGTGGTGCTCGACCAGCTCGACGATGATCGAGGCGATCGTCTCGTCGTCGAGGGCGGTGAACTCGAGGAAGCCGTCGACCTCGGCGCCGTTGCTGTAGGTGTCGCTGCGCAGGGCGATCAGCAGGACGCCGTTGTTGTTGGATCCCTGGCGGCGATAGGCGAATTCGGCGGCTCTCGGGGCCTCGCGTCCGCCGATGCCGAGCATGGTGGCCGCCGGACCGCCGGGCATCGGCGGGTCATGCAGGAAACTCTGGGTCGAGGCGACGGGGCCGCCGGTCAGCACGCGGTTCTTGTGGGCCTCGATCATGGCCCGGAGGTCGGAGGGCAGCTCGCCGACGACGGTCTTGCCCTGCACGCCGCCCTCCCACTCGACGGCGAGGGGGATGTGGCCGAGGAAGATCTGGTCGCCGGGCCGGACCGGGCTCGGATCGGCGGCGACCGGCCGGCCGTTGATCCACGTGCCGTTCGAGGAGCCGAGGTCTCGCACCAGCAGCAGGTCGCCCTGCAAGAACACCTCGGCGTGGCGGCGCGACACGCTGATCTCGGGAGTGACGAGGCCGCACGAGGCGTCGCGTCCGATGAGCACGCGGGGCGTGCGATCGTCGAGCGATACCGTGGAGGTGCCGAGCTGGAGCTTTGCCGACTGCATGGGCGTCATGGCAGCCGCAAATGCCCGCGGAGTCAACGGTCCGGGGAAGGGAAGAAGTCGGCGCGGAGGCGCGCGTGGCGCCACCTCGTGGCTCAAACGGGTGTTCGTGGGCGCAGACGCGCGTGGGGAGGGTATTCTACAGGTCCGCCATGGCGTAGCGTGGCCGCAGCGCATGGCGGTTCGGCGCGAGGTGGACGACACGGACAAGGCGTCGGGACAGGTCGCGCCCGCGACGGCGCAGCCGTGGCTCGCGGCGCTGTTGACGGCCGAGAACTCGGCGGCGCTGCGGGTGCAGGTGATGCCGGCGGTGCGGATCCTCGAGGTGGTCGGTGCGGTGCGGGTGTTGTCGGGTCACGAGCCGGAGGAGCTGCGCGACAACGCGTCGTTGTTGTGGCGTCTGGTTCACCCGGATGACCGCCAGGCGTACGCGGCGGCGGTCGGCGCCGAGGACACGCAGACGGCGGTGGTCCGCTGGCAGCGGCGGCACGGGGGGGTCATCTGGACGGAGCAGGTGGTGACGCCGTGGCGCGAGGAGCTCGAGCACGCGGCCGGCTTTTCGGTGATCGTCCGCGAGGTCACGAGGCGGCTCGAGGCGCAGCGCGAGCTGGCCCACACCCGCGAGGCGCTCGAGTGGGCGCGACGCGACAGCGCATACTTTCATACGCTGATCCACACGGTCAACGACGGGATCCTCGTCAACGACGCCGATGGCACGATCGAGTTCGTCAACGCCCAGCTCGCCGGGCTGCTGCGCGCGACGCCCGACGAGATGGTCGGGCGCCACATCTTCGATTACATGGACGACGAGAGCGCCGCGACGGCGCGCGCCAACCTGCGCCGGCGCAGCGTGGGCGAGGAGGACCAGTTCGACTTTCGCTGGCGCCGCAAGGATGGCTCGGAGTTTTGGAGCATCGTCGCGGCCAAGCCGCTGTACGACGCCGAGGGGCGGCACCGCGGCTCACTGGTGGCGGTCACGGACATCACGCGGCGCAAGCAGGCCGAGGACGCGCTGGTGCGGGCGCGCAACGAGCTCGAGCAGCGGGTGGCGGAGCGGACCGAGGCGCTGGCGCTGGAGGTGCAGGAGCGTCGGCGGGCCGAGGCGGACGCGCAGCAGGCGAGCCGGACCAAGAGCCTGTTTTTGGCCAACATGAGCCACGAGCTGCGCACGCCGCTCAACGCGATCCTCGGCTATTCGGAGCTGTTGCTGGAGGAGTCGGAGGACGTCGAGTCGCAGCAGCACACGGACATCGAGCGCATCCGCGGCGCGGCGGACCACCTGCTCGGGCTGATCAACAACATCCTCGATCTGTCGAAGATCGAGGCGGCCAAGATGGAGGTGGCGTCCGACGAGTTCGTGATCGGCGAGCTGCTCTCGGACCTGCGCAGCACGATCCTGCCGCTGATGATCAAGAGCCAGAGCCGGCTGCAGATCACGTGTAACTGCGAGGCGCGTTCGATCGTCACCGACCGCACCAAGCTCAAGCAGATCGTGCTCAACCTGCTCAGCAACGCCAGCAAGTTCACGCAGCGCGGCTGGGTCGACCTGCGCATGGACCTCGCGTGGGACGAGGGCGTCGAGTGGCTGACGGTGCAGGTCGCGGACACGGGCATCGGCATCCCCGAGCACAAGCTGCCCAACTTGTTCCACGTGTTCGCGCAGGCCGACGACTCGGTGGCGCGCCGCTACGGCGGCACGGGCCTCGGCCTGGCGATCTCCCGCGAGCTGACGCGGCTGCTCGGCGGCGACATCGGGGTGACGAGCGAGGTCGGCAAGGGTACGACGTTCACCTTGCGGATCCCCGTGCTCGGCACGGAGTACCTCGACGCGGCGCCCGGGACGACCGGCGGCGGTATGTTACGCTGACGTCCCCATGCGCCATGAAGCCATTTTTTGTGCCGTGCTCGTATCGGCGGGC
>JAYUXQ010001063.1:0-3061 GCA_043752905.1 Nannocystis sp.
GGCGCGGCCCAGGCGACGAACTCGCCGGGGATGTCCCGGAAGTAGACGGTGCTGGGCGCCGCCTCGGCCATGAACGCGGCGATCTCGGCGCGCAGGCGGGGCTTGCCGAGATCGGCGGCCGTGCGCGGCAAATGGTCCTCGACGACCCCACGCAGGCGGCTGTGGACCATCGTGCGATACATGAGGAGCCGCGCGTGCTGCTGGGCGAGGGGGTCGTCCGGCGGGAGGTCGTGCTCCGCGAGCCAGCCCGGGAGATCGGCCGCGATGCGGTCCGGCGCGTCGAGCTCGCACATCGCCGCGCTGAAGGCCCGCAGGGTCGCGGCGTCGGAGCTGGCCTTCGGGTCAGGTGAGGTCGACGGTGTGGATATGGATGACGTCATTGCCCGCCCCGGCGGGCCAGAGCCGCGTCGTACACGTCTTGCAGCCGGTCGCGCTCGGCGAGCAGGGTCGGCAGGTCCGGGATGTTACCGTCCCACTCGAACAGCACGGGCACGGGCCCGGTGCGCTCGACGACCCAGGCCAGCAGCGCGTCGACCTCGGGCCGCACGGGTGCGCCGTGGGTGTCGATGATGACGGTCTCGCTGGCGTCCCAGAACTCGTGGCCGGCGACGTGCATCTGGACAACGCGCTCGAGCGGGATCTTCGCCAGCCAGGCCTGCGCGTCGAAGCCGTGGTTCTGCGCGTTGACGAAGACGTTGTTGACGTCGAGCAGCAGCGAGCAATCTGCGCGCTCCAGAAGCTCCGTGATGAAGTCGGTCTCGTCGAGCGCGGAGCTGCCGAGCGGGAGATAATAGCTGATGTTCTCGACCGCCATCGGTCGCTCGAGGCGGTCGGCAGCCTCACGTACGCGGTCGGCGATGCGACGCGCCGAGGCCGGAGTGAACGGCACCGGGAGCAGGTCGTGCAGGGCCTTGCCGTCGACGCCGCAGAAGCACAGGTGGTCGGAGTGCCAGCGGGTCCGGGTCGCGTCGACGCGGTCGAGGAACGGCCGCAGTTGCGCGAAGTACCCGGGGTCGTGGGGCTCGAGGCCGCCGAGCGACATCGCCAGGCCATGGGTGAGGATCGGGAAGCGGTCGGCGATGCGTGCGAGGCGGGCGGGGCCGGCTCCGCCGCGATGCATGTAATTCTCCGGGGAGATCTCGAAGAAGGGGACGCGACCGTCGGCCTCGCCCTCGTCGATCTTCGCCGCGAAGCTGCCACGCAGGCCGATGCCCACGCCGGTGGGGATGTCGTCGGAGCCGGGGCGCATCTTGGAGGCTGGATTCTACAACGTAACAACGGCCAGGACCTCCCGAAGGAGCTCCTGGCCGCGGACCCCGAGGGGTCGAGTCGACTGGATCATGGCGGACCACCTGGCCCAAAGGCCAGGAATGGTCCATCCGACTCAGTTGGCGGCCGGGGGGGCGGCAGCGGCGTCGCCCTCGGGGGCCGGGGCATCGCCACCCGGGGCGTCGGCCGGGGCGTCGCCGCCGGGGGCATCCTTGGCGCCCTTGCAGCTGCCGTCGCCGCCGGCGCCCTTGCAGGAGCCGTCGGCGGGCTTGGCGGAGTCACCGGCGGGGGTCTCGGTGCCTTCCTTGTTCTTGTTGCAGCCGACGAGGGCGAACGAGGTGGAACCGAGGATGGCGAGGGTGGCGGCGATGTGCTTGACGTTCATGATGATTACTCCGTGTGTGTGCTTGGGGGTGACGTGACGCGCGACCGGGCCGTTGCGACCCGGAGTGCCCGTTTAGTCGAGTGGCCAGAGGACCGCGCGCCGGGACCTCCAACGAACGATGCTCACGGGCCCGCGGTTACGGTGCGGGCTGCGTGAAGATCGCGCGACGGATTTTGGCGAGGGAAGCGGACTCATCCAGCGTTGGATCCCCGTCTACCACAACCACCCCGAGCTTCCTATAGATCGTGGACAACTCCGGGAACCCGGCGCTGCGCAAGATCGGGCCGCTCAGGGCCTCGAGGCTCGGCCGTGAAGTGGTGGCTGCGGGGGTCGCAGGGCTCGCGTCGTCCATGGCCCGCAAGACCTGCTGCGCCGGCCAGATCCGCGGGGTGTCGGCGCAACAACGTTGTATGTGACGCATCGCCGCGTCGAGCGAGCTGCCGGCCTCGCGCAAGGCGATGTCGGCCATCAGCGCGAACGCGGCCCCACTCCAGTAGACCCGCTGATACGCATGATTTTCGTGCATGTCCCGGCTCTCCTCGGCGAGGCTCTGGCCCGCGCCCGAACGAGCGCCGCGGGCGAAGCCGGCCAGCAACGCGCTCCAGGCGGCTCGCTCGTCCTGAAAGCCCGCACGCGCGCTCAGGACCTCGGTGTAGTAGGTGACGAAGCCCTCGGACAGCCAGGCGTCCTCGTGCTGGACGAAGGGCATGCCGTGATGGAGAAATTCGTGGATCGCGACCCACTCGCCGGGAAATCGCGCGTCCTCGACCTCGCTGGAGATAAGCAGCTGGACCGCCGGGCCGCCGCCGCGCAGGGCCATGCCGAAGTACACCGGGTCGCCGCCGCCCGGGTATGGCACGACGATGACCTGCACATGGGGGACCGGAAAACGGCCGTCATAGAGTTTTGCGACGGTCGCGGCCGCGACAGTGAGCCACCGTCGCAGCCCCTCGTCGGAGATCTCGCGCGGCAGATCCATCACCGCGACCTCGAACTCGGACCCGGCCGCGGTGAAGCGCAGCGCATGAAAGTCGCCGAGCACGACCTGCGAGGCCCAGCGAAACGCGGTCCACGGCAAGCGATACCGGCTCTCTCGGGGTCGTCGGCCATCCGCGGCCGCCCGCGGCCACGGCACGGAGGCGGCCATCTTCGCCGGGAGGTCGAAGGCGAGGGTGACCTCGGCCTCCTGATATAGATCTTCCGGCCGCCACAGCCAGAGATGTGGGCTGGTGGCCACGACGCCGCCGATGCGCACCATGTGCCGCGCGACGACCTCGTCGGCCATGCGCGCGAGGTCGACCGCGTAGCGCACGCACTTGCCCCGGGCGTCGCCGGCCATGATCTTGCCGGACTCGCGGTCGATCTCCAGGGCCCGGCCGCTGGCGGTGGCCGACAGCAGATAGTCCG
>JAYUXQ010001064.1:0-7569 GCA_043752905.1 Nannocystis sp.
CGGCAGCGTCAGCGTCGGACAGAACGAGGCCGACCGCCGGCATATCAGCGACGAGGCCGGTCGCTTCGAGATCGAGCGCGCGCCGGTCGGCGTGGGGCAGCTGATCGCCTATCCGACACCGGGTGGCGAGTACGAGACGGCGTGGAGCGCCGTGAAGATCGCGGGCGGCCAGCCGGAGGTGTCGCTGCCGCCGGTGCGCCTGGTCAAGCGGCGCGTGGCCGCTGGCGCGACGAGAGGTGACCTCGGCTACACGAAGAAGCGCGCGGAGCCGGGTGAAGATCCGCTGGCGCGACGGCTCGTGGTGGCGGTCGTTCGTCGCGGCGGACCGGCGGCCACGGTCGGCCTCCAGGTCGGCGACGAGATCGTCACGATCGACGGGCATGACGTGACCGGCGCAAACCTGTATCTGGAAGATTCACTGCTAAAGGTGCCCCCGGGCACGGTCGTGCGCCTCGGGCTGGCCCGCGGCGCAACTGTCGAGATCACTGCGGAGAAGATGCCATGACGAAGATGTCTCAAAGGTCAGGTGGAACGTCGGCCGAGTCACGCAACAGGTGGCCGATCGTGGTGGTGCTGCTGGCTGCGATCGGCGCGGGGGCGTGGTGGCTGGGCAGGGACGAGCCGGCGCCAGTGGTCGACCTCGACATCATCGAGGGGGAGTCGCGCGCGAACGGGTCGATGAACCTCGGGCCGCGTGACCGGCCGGAGCGGGTGGTCGACCCGCGCCGCGGCGAGCGAGCGTCGGTGTCCGGCATCGTCAAAGATCAGCAGGGTAAGCCGATCGCGGGGGCCCAGGTGTGCGCGCAGGCCCAGTCGCCGCGGCTGGCGAGCGTCGACGCGCGCAAGGCGAGCTGTACGACCAGCGAGCGCGACGGCCACTACCGCATCGGCGAGCTGTTTGGCGTGCGCCACCGGGTGACCGCGAGCGCGCCGACCTTCATCCCGGCGGTCCACTTCACGGGCCAGGGGGTCGCGCGGCGCGAGACGGTCGACCTGCGTCCGGCGATGGAGGCGCAGAACATCGACATCGTGCTCGAGGGCGGCGGCGTCGAGATCAAAGGGGTGGTCAAGGACCTCGCGGGCGGGCCGATCGAGGGCGCGCAGGTGGTCGCCGGCCAGGTCGGGGTCAGCTTTAGCGGCGCCGACGGGAGCTTCGCCGCGTGGGTGCGGCCGGGTGGGGGCTACGTCAACGTGACGGCGGAGGGCTACGCGGCCGGGTCGGACAACGGTGCGACGCCGGGGCACTTCTTCGAGGTGTTCCTGACGCCGGAGGCGGTGCTCGTCGGCAAGGTGGTGCGCGTCGCGGACGGCAGCCCGATCGAGGGCGCGCGGGTGACCGCCGAGGCGGGCGGATGGAACTGGAGTCAGGCGACGGCGTTCACCGATGGCGGCGGCAATTTCCGGCTCGACGGCCTCGCTCCCGGGCCATACAAGGCGAAGGCGGAGTCGGACGACGCGCTCGGCCTGGCGGACGAGCAGGCGATCCTCGGGCTCGGCGAGACCTCCGAGCCGATCCTCATCAAGGCGCACCCTGCGTTCTTCATCGAGGGGACGATCGTGATCGAGGGCGGCGATACCTGTGACAGCGGCTGGGTGTCGGTGACCGACAAGATCAACGACCGCAACGTCTACGGGGAGACCGAGCCGGACGGCATGCTGCGGATCCGCGGCCTGCTGCCGGGGGAATTCCAGGTCAATGTCAACTGTGAGGGCTTCGTGTCGGAGGAGAAGTACCCGCGGGTGACGATCGCCGACAAGAGCATGGCGGGCCTCAAGTGGCCGGTGACGCGCGGACAGGCGATCCGGGGCGTGGTGGTCGATGCCGCGGGGAAGCCGGTGCCGCGGATGAGCGTCAGCGCGAACCCCAAGCCGGACCCGAGCCAGCCGCGCGCGCACCAGACCCAGAGCTGGGGCAGCGACACGGACGAGCAGGGACACTTCGAGGTCGCGGGGATGCTCCCCGGCGAGTACATGGTCGACGTCGGGTCGTGGATGAACCCGCGGGCGACGCCAGCGAAGCCGCAGCAGGTGACCTTGCCGAAAGGACAGGATCTCGAGCTGAGGCTCGAACTTCCGGCGACTGGCGAGCTGCGCGGCAAGGTGGTCGACGAGGACGGCAAGCCGGTCAAGGACGTCTCGATCGCGATCTACGATGGCGTACAGCGCCAGCAGGAGCCGTCCGCCGACGACGGCAGCTTTCACTTCAAAGACGTGTCGGCCGGCGAGTACCGGGTGACGCCGCAGCGCGGCTGGACGCCGCTCAAGGCCCCCGGGGCGAGCGACGACGACGTGCACGGCGAGAAGGTGACGGTCGCCAACGGGTCGGTCGCGGAGGTCAAGCTGGTGGTCGAGGGCAACGCGGGCAAGATCTCCGGGGTGGTGCGCGACGCCGACGGGGCGCCGGTGGCCGACGCGTTCGTCGAGGCGACCCGCGAGTCGGACTCGGCGGCGGCGAGCGCCGGCGGTGCGGTGCGGGACGGTCGCTGGGGCAGCTTCTGGAACACACCGCACCTGACGGACCAGGACGGACGCTTCACGCTCGACGACCTCGAGAAGGGCAAGCACAGCCTGCGCGCGCATCGTAAAGGCGGCGGCGAGGCGCTGCTCGAGCACGTCGAGCTCGGCGGCGACGTCGTGCTGACGATCGCTTCGGCCGGGCGGATGTCCGGGGTGGTGTCGCTCAAGGGCGGCGGGGCGCCGGAGGAGTTCGCGGTCGGTATCGAGGACGAGCAGACGGGCTTTCGTCGCAACGACCACTTCTTTCGCAGCAAGGGCGCGTGGAGCCTCGCCGAGGTGCCAGCCGGCAAGTACAAGGTGCGCGTCAGCTCGGGCCCGGGCTCGGCGGAGGCGGAGGCGGTGATGGCGGAGGGCAAGGACACGGCCGACGTGCGCGTGGAGCTGTCGCCGAAGGTGACGGTGCGCGGCAAGGTGGTCGACCTCGCGGGCGCGCCGGTGGCGGGGCTGCGGGTGATGGTGAGCGCGCCGGGCACGTGGTCGTTCGGCGAGGGCGAGGAGAAGTTGAACATCACGGACGCGCAGGGCAACTACGAGGTCGAGCACGCGCCGACGGGGCAGGTGTCGGTCAAGGTGATGCCGCGCAACTGGAACGACGAGGAGTACGGGTGGTGGTCGATGCCGGTGCAGATCGCTGCGAGCGAGTCGGCGGTCGAGCTGCCGCCGATCCGCGTGACGAAGAAGAAGGTCAAGGAGGGCGAGGTGATCGGCGACCTCGGGCTCACGTTGCGGGAGGACGAGCCCGGCGCCGACCCGATGAAGCGCAAGCTGGTGATCGCGGTGGTCCGCCCGGGCAGCCCGGCGGCCGAGGCGGGCTTGCAGCCCGGCGACGAGATCGTCAGCGTCGGCGGCACCGACGTCACCGGGCCGAACGCGTACCTGTACAGCACGCTGACCCGGGTGCTCGAGGGCACGAAGGTCGACCTCGGGCTCGGCCGTGGCGGCGGGGCGGTGATCACGGCCGGTAAGCAGCCCTGACCGAAGGGACAGGTCAGGTGGCGCTCGGCCGGGGGGTCAGCGGCGGGTTGGCGCGTCGCCAGCCGCCGAAGGCCTGCTCGATCGCGGCGGCGGCGGCGATCGTCAGGCTGTCGTTGCCGCGGCGGGCGATCACCTGCACGCCGACGGGCAGCCCGGCGTGCCACAGGACCGGCAAGGTGGTCGACGGGAACTCGAGCACGTTGAACAGGCCGGTGCACACGAAGTCGAAGGGGGTCAGCATCGGCATGACGTGGCGCGGGGCGGGCCGGCTGTACGGCGGGAACAGCAGCACGCCGCGCGGGCCGAGGATGCCCTCCAGCTCCTGTTGCAGCAGCTTGCCGACGGCGACCAGCTGATGCTTCTGGCCGCTGAAGTTCTTGGAGAGTTTTTCGAGGGCGACGACGAGCAGCGCGGGCAAGGTGTGACGCGAGCGGCCGACGATCAGGCGCGCGAGCTCGCGGACGACGGCGATCGGCTGGTCGCCGCCGAGGATCTCCGCGTAGGGCGGGCTGCCCGACAGCGACATCATGGCGCTCCAGATCGGGAAGGCGCGGCGCATGCGGCTGCCCTCGAGGTCGCCGATCACGGCGCCGCGGGCCTGCAGGGCCTCCGCGGCGCGCTGGACGGCGAGGCGCATCGGCGGGCGCACCCAGATCCGGCCGTTGCCGCCGAGCGGGTAGACGGTGATGCCGCGCAGGTCGATGGTGTCGGGGGCGGGGAGCGGCCAGTCCAGGACGACCTTGTCGACGCCGTCGGGGCCGGCGAGCACGGAGAGGATCGGGAAGATGTCCTCGACGCGGCGCGTCAGCGGGCCGCACACGAGGTAGGCGCTGAGCTCTCCGGAGGGCTCGGGCCAAAAGCCGGTGTTGGGGACCATGCGCCCGGTCGGCTTGTGACCGACGCAGCCGCAGAACGCGGCTGGGATCCGGATCGACCCGCCGACGTCGGCGCCGAGACCGAAGGCGACGCCGCCGCTGGCGACGATCGCACCCTCGCCGCCGCTCGAGCCGCCGGCCGTGCGCCGCAGGTCCCAGGGGTTGCGCGTGCGGCCGTACACGTCGTTGTAGGTCTCCATCCACAGGCCGCCCTCGGGCACGTTGGTGATGCCGACGAGGATGGCGCCGGCGCGGCCGAGGCGGGCGACGGTCTCGGCGTCCCTGTCCGATCGGACATGTCTCCGCGACCAGATGCCGGCGCTCAGCGGCATACCGGTGGCGCGGATGTACTCCTTGGCGGTGTAGGGCAGGCCGAGCAGCGGCGGCAGGGTGTCCGCGGGCTCGTGCATGAGTCGGTGTTCGGCGGCGCGGGCCTCGGCGCGGGCGAGGTCGTGGCGCTCGGCGATGACGGCGTTGATCGCCGGGTTGACGTCGGCGATGCGCTCGATGAGGGCCTCCAGCAGCTCCACCGGCGAGAGCTTGCGCTGGCGGATCCAGCGAGCCAGCGTGACCGCGGAGGCGTCGAGCAATTCATGCACGCGCGCAGTGTAGATGAATCGGGCCAGCGCGCCAGCGCGCCTCGCTCAGGTCGGTGGTCATGATGATACGGACAAATACCGACGCTGCTGCACCGCGGTGACCGACGGCGTATGCCGGTCCGATGAGCCCGGACCCGTGCTCGCAGCAGCAGGCGATGCTCGGTATCTGCTCCGAATCGCCGCCGCCACCGCCGGCGCCGTGAACGATCACGCGCATCATCGTTCGTGGCCGCGCACGCGAAACCTCAGCGGGTGCCACGCCGGCAAAAACAGAGACCGACTGTCCTGAAACCACGCATTTTATTCGGTTGCATCGGGCGACACATTCCGGGTAGGGTGGCCCCCAGATGCGGTGGTCGCCACCCACTGCATACCTGGCGAAAGATGGATGGTTGGATTCGCCCGGTATGTGAATGGGACGAGCGATGAGCGGATGGGTGCATGTGGAAGGGTGGACGGTCGAGTGTTGTCGGATCAGGGTGGGTTGGTGGTTGGGTGGAGTAGGAACATAGTTGGGTGGATGGGTTAGCGGTGTAGCCGTCAACGTTGGTTTGCAGAGCTGCCTGGGGCGAGCCAGGCGGTCCCGAAGTTCCCAAAAATTCCCGAGCCCCCGTCGTCGAGTCCCCGACGACGGGGGCTCGGGAGTTTGGCGTTCTTGCGCGCAAACGCTCTTGACGACGGCGCGCGCGGCGTTGATCCTCGGCCTCCTGTGGCGGCGACACCAAGACCGGCGACGCCAAGCCCGGCGACGCCAAGCCCGCCGCTGGCAACACCCTCGACCTGCCCAGGGTCGGCCTCAAGGCCGACGCGCCCGCCGGCACCGAGGTCAAGGACGCGATGACCGGTGGCGTCGGTCACATGCTGATGGGCCCGGGCCTGGTCGCCAACGTCGAGGTCGCGTCCGACACACGCCCCAAGACGGTCGACGACGCCAAGAAGGAGGCGGATATGTACACGCCCAAGAACCTCAAGGACGAGAAGCTCCCTGACGGCTGGGCGATCACCTTCGACAACGAGGGCGGCATGGGCAAGAACTACTTTGTCAACGTCCGCCGCGAGATCGACGGCAAGGCGGTGTGGTGCGAGACGACCGTGTCGACGCCGGAGCAGCAGACCCACGCGGTCAACTTCTGCAAGAGCCTGCGCAAGTAGTCCGGTCGCGTCGACTCGTCGGCGCGTTCACGTGAAAAAGGGGTCTGGCGTTCGCCAGGCCCCTTTTTCTGCGGGTGCGTAACCTGTCCGAAGGGTCAGGCGCCGCTGAACTGGACGTTCTCGAACACGAGGGTCGGGGCGCGCAGGCTCGAGTACGGGTAGGGGTCGTTGCCGACGGCGATCAGACTTTTATAGAGCGTCGGGAGGTTGCCGGTCACGTTCATCTCGCCGATCGGCGCGCCGATCTTGCCGTTCTCGATGAGGTGGCCGCGCAGGCCGAGCGAGAAGTCGCCGGTGGTACTGTCGCTGTTGCCGCCGAGCCAGGAGGTCACGTAGATGCCGCTGCCGGCCTGCGCGAGCAGCTCCGCGAGGTTGTGGTCGCCGAGCGCGACGACGCGGTTCGACGCCGAGCCGGTGGTCGGCGCCATGCCGAGCTTGCGGCCGTAGTAGGTGTCGACGTAGAGGTTGCGGACCACGCCGCGCTCGATGATCGGGATGCGTTTGGCGGCGATGCCCTCGCCGTCGAAGTGGCGGGAGCCGAGGCCGCGGGGGATCAGCGGCTCATCGGTGACGGTCAGCTTGTCACCGAGCAGCGGCTGGCCGATCTTGCCGGCCCAGAACGAGCGACCCTGCTGGATCGCGGCGGCGCTGGCCGGACCGAGCGCGCGGGAGATCAGCGAGATCGCGGCCTCGGGGTCGACGACCATGGTGGCGCGGATCGTCGGGCCCTTCTTGCTTCCGAGGCGATCGAGGGTCCGCCTGAGCGCCTTCTCGGCGATCTTGGTCGGCTCCGGGAGACCGGCGAGGAAGCGACCGACCACGGAGGCCGAACCCTCCGGGCGCTTGTCCTCGCCCTCGCGCACGGTCGCGGTACAGTTGTAGCCGATGTAGCCGCCCTCCCAGGTGCCGGAGAAGCCGTTGGAGCTGGCGGAGGCGCCCTGCGACTCGCCGCTAAACAGGCCGCTCTCGGCCGAGATCACGCGCTTGTCGCTGTGGGCCCTGGCGTCCATCTCGGCGCACCAGGCCTCGCGCTGCTGCGGGGTGAGGTCGGCGAGGCTGGGGTCCTTGCGCTCGAGGTCGACGGTGGGCCGGCCCTGGAACAGCGCGGGGTCGGGGATCTTTCGGTGCGGGTCGGGCTGGAGCGCGCGCGTGAGGGCGATGGCCTCGCGGATGAAGGCGGCGAGGCGATCGGGCCGCAGGTCGGTGGTGCTGTGGCTCGAGTAGCGGTCGTCGACGTAGAGGCTGATGCCGAGGCCGCGTGAGGTGCTCTCCTCGACCTTCTCGATCTTGCCGTCGCGGTAGGTGTGGCTGACGGAGCGGTCGCGCGAGAGCGAGGCCCAGGCGTCCTGCGCTCCGGCCCTCCTGGCGATGTCGACGGCGTCGGTCGCACTGCCGAGCAGCTCGTTGATCGAGGCGGTCTCGGGCCGGGAGGGCCGTGACGTGGCCTCGGA
>JAYUXQ010001065.1:0-3056 GCA_043752905.1 Nannocystis sp.
CGACCACCGCGACCAGGCCTTCCTCGACGACACCATCATGACCGCCGCCATCGCCGACCTCCGCCTCGAGCTCCCCACCAGCCCCGATCCCCTCAAACCCCGCCCTCAAACCGGGACGAGATCACGGAGATAAACCGAGCCGTAACAGTCACGATGAGCGGGCGGATCGTGCCAGTCGGTCGCCGATCTTTTCTACTGCGGCTTTCACCTCATGGTCGAATAAGTGGGCGTAGCGTTGTGTTGTGCGCAAGTCCTTGTGGCCGAGGATCTTGCCGACCGTGATCAACGGGATGCCGGCCGAAGCTCCCGTGGAGGCGAAGTTATGCCGGAGGTCGTGCTTGCGGACGTCTTGGAGCCCGATCTTCTTGCGGAGGATGCCCCAGGTGCGGTGAAGATTCTGGATCTTTCGCCCGGTGGTCGTGCAGCACACGAGCTCGCCGCACTCATCGGCACGTTCCATGAGCCGCAGGACTTCCTTGGAAACGGGGACGTCGCGTGCACCGGTCTTGGTGTCGCGCAATCGCAGCATCCTGTGTTCCCAGTCGATGTCGGTCCACTTGAGGCTGAGGATCTCGTCGGTGCGGGCTCCGGTGAGTAGCAGCAATCGGATCGCCAGCACGGCGCCCGGGTTACGCTGCTCATGATCGCCGAGGACATCGGCGATGCGGTCGAGCTCATTCTCGGTCAGATAGCGTTCGATCTTGCGCTCGGGGAAGCGGCGGATCTTTTGCACCGGAGATCGCTCAAGGACTTCCCAGTCCACCGCGCGACCGAACAGGGAGCCGAGGACGGTCAGGGCCCGGTTCGCGGTCGTGTGGGTGGCCTTGCCCGTTCTGGGGTCGACCTTGGCGCCGATGAGCCGCTGCAGGCGCTGGACGTCGGTCCGCGTCACGGAGGCCAGGGGCATCGCACCGATGATCGGGAGGATGTGATGGCTGAGCCACAGCTCGTAGTTGGCGCGGGTCTTCGGCTTGCAGAACACGTTGACGTGCTCCTGCGTGAAGCGCTCGGCGAAGGCAGCCACTGTGAGCACTTGCTTGCGCGGAGGGGCCTCGACCACGCGGAGCTGCGGCCGCGCCGGTTCGGCCAGCTCGGCGGCGCGGGCGAGCGCCTGGGCGGCGTTGCATTCCGGCCAGCATCCGAGGCGCTCGCGCTTCTCGCGGCCGTCGACGCGGGCGCGCGCAAACAGGATCTTTTGGCCCGTCGGGGTCACACGCACCGTTACGCCGGAGAGGGTGACTTCGTACCGCTCGGCACGCGCATCGAGGCGCTCGATCGTACGGTCGGTCAGCAGGTCCATGGGCCGACTGTAGCACCGGGGACGCGGGCGGGGACGCACCGCGCGATCTCGAAAAGCGCGTTTAGAGGTAGCTAGAGGCTCGAATTCGAGGTGACTGCCTGCTTCGGATGCAGGAGGTCGCAGGTTCGAATCCTGCCATCCCGTCTTCTTGTTGAACCCCATATCGTCGAGGCCGTCCGTTCGGGATGTAGCTCAGCCAGGCCAGAGCGCGTGCTCGGGGTGCACGAGGTCGCAGGTTCGAATCCTGTCATCCCGTCTGTTTATAAAAATAAATGAGGGCACTATTTTCAGAGGTTCGAGCGCAGGTGGTGGAATTGGTAGACACGCGGGCCTAAGGAGCCCGTGCCCGCGAGGGCGTGAGGGTTCGAGTCCCTCCCTGCGCATGACATTCGTTTGTGGCTCGAACTTGCGCCAGACGTGGAGGTCTGCGACCCTTCGCGGGCATGACGGTCGGCCTCGCACCGGGCACGCTCCTCGGGGGTCGTTACCGGATCGTTCGTCTGCTCGCCGAGGGCGGCATGGGCGTCGTGTATGAGGGCGAACACCTCGACCTCGGCCGGCGCGTTGCGATCAAGACGCTGCTGGCGGAGCTGCAAGACCAGCCGCGGCTGATCCAGCGCTTCATCCGGGAGGCGCGCGCCACCTGCATGATCTCCCACCCGAACGTCGTCAGCGTCCTCGACATCGACCAGACCTCCGACGGCCTCGTGTTCTTCGTGATGGAATACCTTGAGGGCCAGGATGTGTCCCAGTTGCTCGAGCGCGAGGGGTCGATCGCGTGGGACAGGGCCCGGCGGATCGCGCTGCAGGTGTGCGAGGCGCTGGGAGCTGCGCATGACCGGGGCGTCGTCCATCGCGACCTCAAACCCTCCAACTGCTTCCTGGTCCGCGACGAGAACGGCGATGAGCGTGTGAAGGTGCTCGACTTCGGGATCGCCAAGGTGCTCGAGTCCAGTGGCCCACGCGCCGGACCGAGGGGACCGGGCACCGGCCGTGACCTCCGCTGGCTCCGAACCAGCACCGGCGAAGTGTTCGGGACCCTCGCATACATGGCCCCCGAGCACCTCAACGGCGACCTCCACGACCATCGCGTCGACATCTACGCGATCGGCGTGATCCTGCACGAGATGCTCACCGGCGCGCCTCCGTTCTCGCCCGATGTTCCTGGCACCTTTATTCAGCAGGTCCTGTTCGAACCGTCGACGCCGCCGAGCCAGCTCGCGCCAAACGCCGGCATCCCGCCGGACCTCGATTACGTCGTGATGCGGGCGCTGGAGAAGCGCCCGAACGACCGCTTCGCCAGCATGGAGGAGCTCGCTGCGACCCTCAGCTCCGTTCGTAGCGAGGCCGCCCCGCCGGTCGCCACGCCCTGGACCGTGACCCCGGTCCTCGCTGCGCCGGCCTCGATGGTCAAGCCCGGTCCCGCGGCGTCGGCCCGGCCCCACGAGGCGCCCAGGCGGCGCGCGCGGCTCGGGGTGCCGGGCGTCGTGGGTGTGGGCCTGCTCGGTGTCGGCGCGCTGATCGTGGCGGTCGTGCTCGGGATGCGGACGCCTTCGGTGACGCAGGCGGTCGCCGAGCCACCCGCGAGCCCCGCGCTCGCCGGGGCGGTCGCGGCACCCACGTCGCCGCCAGCGAGCGCGGAGCTTCCCGCGCTCGCCGGGGCGGTCGCGGCACCCACGTCGCCGCCCGCGGTGCCGTCCCTGTCGCCCCCGGAGGTCGTCGAGGCCCCACTGGCGAGTGACACGCAGGCGCAGGC
>JAYUXQ010001066.1:0-3053 GCA_043752905.1 Nannocystis sp.
GGCGACATGTCCACCCTTCTCGAGCGCGCCGAACAGCAGCTCATCGACGAGCTTGCCTTTGATCTCCTCATCGATGAGTCGAGCCATCGGGCGGGCGCCGTACAGCTTGTCAAAGCCCTTTTTGGCGATCCACGCGCGGGCCGGCTCGCTGAAGGTGAAGCGGACGCCGCGGTCCGAGAGCTGGGCCTCGAGCTCGAGCAGCATCTTCCGGGCGACCTGGAGGATGATGTCCGGCGGCAGCGACTTGAACACGACGATGCGGTCGAGTCGGTTGCGAAACTCGGGGCTAAACGTGCGGTCGAGCGCCGTCTTCGGGTCGCCGACCTTGTCACTCTCCTCATCGAAGCCCATGCGCCGCTTGGTCATCTCGTGCGCGCCGGCGTTGCTGGTCATGATGAGGATGACGTTGCGAAAGTCGGTCTTGCGGCCGGTGGTATCGGTCAGCGTCGCGTGGTCCATCACCTGCAGCAGGATCGAGAACAGGTCCGGGTGGGCCTTCTCGATCTCGTCGAGGATGACGACCGAGTGCGGCGCCTTCGCCACCGCGTCGGTCAGGAGTCCGCCCTGGTCGAAGCCGACATAGCCCGGCGGCGCGCCGATCAGGCGGCTGACGCTGTGCTTCTCCATGTACTCGCTCATGTCGAAGCGGATCAGCGGCACGGCGAGCAGCTGGGCCAGCGCCTTGGCGAGCTCGGTCTTGCCGACGCCGGTCGGACCGGCGAACAGGAACGATCCGATCGGCTTGTCGGCGCGCGATAGACCGGCACGTGCGCGCTTGATCGCGGCGGTGACGGTGGCGACCGCCTCGTCCTGACCAAATACCAGGTGAGCCAGGCCATCCTTGAGGTTTTGCAGGACGTCGCGGTCCGAGGTCGACACCGACTTGGCCGGGATGCGGGCCATGCGGGCGATGACCGCCTCGACCGCGGCCGCGTCGACGGCGATCGGCGGCATGGCCCCTTCGGGCTTGTTCGGGTCGATCAGCGCGTCGGCGGAGGCGGGCGCCGGGGGTGGCGCGGCGAGGCGAGCGGCGGCGCCGGTCTCGTCGATGACGTCGATCGCGGAGTCCGGCAGATGGCGGTCCCGCAGGTGCTTATGGGCCAGCTGCGCGGCCAGCTCGAGCGCCTCGGGCGAGTACGTCACCCCGTGATGGGCCTCGTACGCGGGCTGTAGACCGCGCAGGATCTCGATCGTCTCGGCGACCGAGGGCTCGAGCACCTCGATCTTCTGGAACCGACGGGCGAGCGCCTGGTCGCGCTCGAACGAGGACTTGAAGTCCTTGTACGTGGTCGCGCCGATGCAGCGCAGCTCGCCGGACGCGAGCGCCGGCTTGAGCATGTTACTGGCGTCCATCGTGCCGCCCGAGGTGGCGCCGGCGCCGACGATCGTGTGGATCTCGTCGATGAAGAGGATGGCGTCCGGGTCGTCCTCGATCGCGCCGATCACCGCCTTGAGGCGCTCCTCGAACTGGCCGCGAAAGCGCGTACCTGCGAGCAAGGCGCCCATGTCGAGCGCGTAGATGTGCGCGTTGGCGAGCGCGGCCGGGATCTTGCCGGTGTGGACGCGCAGGGCCAGACCCTCGACCACTGCCGTCTTGCCGACGCCGGGCTCACCGACCAACACCGGGTTGTTCTTGCGGCGGCGACACAGCACCTGGATCACCCGCTGGATCTCCGCGTCGCGGCCGATCAGCAGCTCGATGCGGCCGGCGGCGGCCTTGGCGTTGAGGTCGACGGCGTATGCCTCCAATGGATCGTCCGCGACCGCCTCGTCGTCGTCGCCGTCGCCGATCGGGGTGGTGGACGGCTTGCTGCTCGGCGCCTTGTCGCCGCCCTTGGGAATGCCGTGCGACATGAACATCGTCGCGTCGCGGCGGGTGACGCCGTGCTCGCGCAGCACGTGGGCCGCGAACGACTCGCTCTCGGCGAAGATGGCGATCAGGAGGTTGGCGCCGTTGACCTCGTTGCGGCCGGTGCCCTGCACATGAAGGATCGCGCGCTGGAGCACGCGACCGACCCCGATCGTCTGATGGACGGTCGGCTCGGCCTCGTCCGGGAGGCGCTCCGTGTTGGCCTCGATGAAGGCCTCGAGCTCCGCGCGGATCTTCTCCAGGTCACCCTGGCAGGCCATGATGATCTTGCGGGCGCTCGGGTCGTCGAGCAGCGCCAGCAGCAGGTGCTCGAGGGTGATGTATTCGTGCCGGCGGCGCTGGGTGTCGGCGATCGCGGCGTTGATCGTTTGCTTGAGTTCAGTGCTCAGCATCGGGGTCCTCCTCGGGCTCCATCGAGGCGACGAGCGGGCAGTCCTGCTGGCGAGCCAGCATGTGGACCTGGGCGACCTTTGTCTCCGCGATCTCGTGCGTGTAGACGCCGGCGACGCCGACGCCATGGTTGTGTATGTGCAGCATGATCGCCGTGGATTCGGCCTCGGTGCGGTGAAACACGACCTGCAACAGGCGCACGACGAACTCCATCGGGGTGTAGTCGTCGTTGTGGATCAGGACGCGGTACATCCGCGGCCGGGTGGTCTTGCGCTCGCTGCGGGTCTTGAGGACCACGCTGCCCTGGGGGCTGTTCTTCTCGCGACTGGCCATTGCTTCCGTGAGTGCTGCTCGTGGGGACTATAGCGCACCCTGGTCAGGCGCCCGGACCCAGCGTAAACGTAGGCGGTGTCCGATCTGACAAGCCGCGTCGTGTCGTCGCTCGCCAGCGTGGACGCCGCACAGTGGAACGCGCTCGAGCATGGCCCCTCTCCTTTCAGCGAGCACGGCTTCCTCCGAGCCCTCGAGCGCTCCGGCTCGGTCGGCCCCGAAGCGGGCTGGGACCCCGTATACATCCTCGTCGAGGCCCCCGCGGAGGAGTCTGCGACGGCGGGCGCAGTGAGCGCGCAGGCGCCCGGGGAGATCCCAGGGACGCGACTCGTCGGCGCCGTCGCGGCCTATGTGAAGGCGCACAGCTACGGCGAGTACATCTTCGACTGGGCGTGGGCGCGGGCCGCCGAGCGCGGCGGGCTCGCCTACTATCCGAAGCTGGTGGTCGCGGTGCCGATGACGC